>JAVBSK010000041.1:0-20242 GCA_031556755.1 Bacteroidales bacterium
AGACAGGTCAACTATCTGGAACTAAAACAAATCCAGAAAATGCCATTTTTGAGACAAAACAGGAATAAATCCGGATTGATAACCAAATCATTTGTAAAACGAACCAAACCTTTCGGTACGCTAGCCTCCAGAACCATCGGGGATATTTACGGCGAATTCGAAAAAGGAGGAAAAAACGGTTTGGAACTCGAATATGATTCCCTCCTGAAAGGAATACCAGGTACAAGTACAAGAAAAAGAGTAAACGGCAGATATGTCAATGTAATCGACGTTGAACCTATCCCAGGAAAAGATATCATATCCACAATAGATATCAATATACAGGATATTACCGAAAAGGCTTTGCTGAACAAATTAAAAGAAATAGATGCGGAATCTGGAACAGCCGTTGTAATGGAAGTCGCAACCGGAGAAGTGAAAGCGATTACCAACATGGGACGTATTAATGAAGGTGCCTGGACGGAAACCAAGAATTTTGCAGTTTCCGACCAAAGTGAACCCGGTTCCACTTTCAAAGTAGCTTCTATGATGGTCGCTTTGGAAGATGGTGTAATCAATCCGGAAGATTCAATAGACACCGGTAATGGATTGTATGGCTATGCCGGTTCAGTAGTAAGGGATCACAATGCACATAAAGGGGGATACGGACGTATTTCCGCCGCACAGGCGATATGGTATTCCTCCAACGTCGGAGTAGCCAAGATTATTCTCAAAGGATATCAAAACACTCCGGAAAAATTTGTAGAGGGATTATATAAGATCGGATTTAACAAAGATTTGGAATTAGAAATTCCCGGGGCGGGAACCGCTAAAATCAGGATGCCGAAAAAAGACAAGTCTAACTGGTCAAAAACAGCATTACCATGGATGTCATTTGGTTATGAAACTCAGATACCTCCTATTTACACCCTGACATTTTTCAATGCAATCGCCAATGACGGAAAAATGATCAAACCGATTTTCGTAAAGGAAATCCGGCAGGATGGAAAAACGGAAGAAAAGAAAAAAACAAAAGTGATAACCGGACAAATCTGTTCCGAAAAAACATTGGCTCAGATCCGGGAAATGTTGCTTAATGTGGTAGAAAACGGGACGGGAGAAGCTGTAAAATCGGAATACCTAAAAATCGCAGGGAAAACCGGAACTGCACAACTTTCGCAAGGAGCTGCAGGATACACCGCTGCAGGAAAAAGTCATCAGGTTTCATTCTGCGGATATTTTCCGGCAGACAAACCTTTGTATTCCTGTATTGTCGTTATCCGGAAACCAAGAAACGGCTATCCTTCGGGAGGGACTATGGCGGGAGGCGTATGCAAACAAATTGCAGAAGAAGTATATGCCCAAACCATCCCGGTCAAAGCCCAGGATCTTCAAAAAGATACTATCAACTCCCTGTTGCCGAAAATAAAATACGGACTTTTTTCCGAAACAAAATATGCGTTGAACAAATTGGATATTTCATATAACAATGACAGCCTGGATGGAAAATGGTTCGTAGCCGACACCCGGGAAAAAGAAATTGTCCTGAAAGACCGGAAAATCATCAGCAACTTGGTACCAAATGTCGTGGGAATGGGCGCCAAAGACGCTGTATATTTACTGGAAAGTTCAGGATTGAGAATCAATCTGATAGGGAAAGGAACTGTTTTCTCTCAATCGATTAACCCCGGAGCAAAAGCAATAAAAGGTCAAACAATAGCTATACAATTAAAATAGTTACAAGCCAACTGAAGAATTATGAAACTAAACGAATTACTCAGAGGTTTATCTGATTTCCAATTGACAGGAAACGATAAAATCGACATTTCAGACATTCATTCCGATTCAAGGAAAATCAGAAAGAATTTCATTTTTGTAGCCGTCCGTGGAACACAATCCGATGGACATGATTTTATCGGAAACGCAATACAAAGCGGTGCAACGGCAATTGTTTGCGAAACTCTTCCGCCATTGATCACCGAAAATATCAGTTATATCCGTGTCAAAGATTCCGCCGAAGCATTGGGAAAATTAGCCTCCGCCCGAAACGGAAATCCTTCCGACAAACTGACTTTAGTAGGAGTCACCGGAACAAACGGAAAAACAACCATCGCCACTCTGCTTTATGATACTTTCAGGAAATTCGGTTATAAAGCAGGTTTACTGTCTACTGTTTGCAACTACATTGACGGAGAAGTGATTCCATCCACACACACCACTCCCGACCCGATAGAACTAAATGATTTATTAAGAAAAATGGTCGAAAAAGGTTGCGAATATGTTTTCATGGAAGTCAGTTCCCATGCGGTAGATCAGAAACGAATTGCCGGACTGAAATTCAATGGCGCTGTCTTTACCAATCTTACCCGGGATCACCTGGACTATCATCAGACTTTCGAGGCTTATCGAGATGCCAAAAAAAGATTCTTCGACCAACTCTCACCGGATGCTTTCGCACTGACTAACACCGACGACAAAAACGGTATGTTTATGTTACAGAATACGAAAGCCTCAACATATACTTATTCGTTACAAACGCTGGCTGATTTTAAGGGACACATACTGGAATCTCATTTCGACGGAACATTGATGACCATCAACGGAAAAGAAATCAATACTCAATTCGTGGGCAAATTCAATGCCTATAACCTGTTGGCCGTTTACGGAGCCGCCATTTTACTAGGTAAAACTCCCGAAGAAGTTCTATTGGCCTTGAGTACGCTCCAATCGGTTTCCGGTCGTTTTCAGACACTCCAATCACCTGAAGGTTATACGGCCATCGTAGATTATGCACATACTCCCGACGCTCTGACCAATGTACTTACTTCCATTCACGAAGTCCTGCAGGGAGATGGTCGCATCATCACTGTAATCGGTTGCGGCGGAAACAGAGACAAAGGAAAGAGACCCATAATGGCCAGAGAAGCAATCAGATTAAGTGAGCAGGTAATCCTCACTTCCGACAACCCGCGTTTCGAAGATCCGCAGGATATTATCAACGATATGGTTAACGGACTGGATATCGTGGAAAAGAAAAAAGCCATCTGTATAACAGATCGTAAAGAGGCTATTAAAACAGCCTGTCTCCTGGCTCAGAAAAATGACGTCATCCTCGTGGCGGGTAAAGGACACGAAGATTATCAGGACATCAAAGGTGTGAAACATCATTTTGATGACAGGGAAATCCTGAAAGAAATTTTTGACAATACGTATTAATTTTGTATTTTTGTACGTATAAATATTATTTATTGTATAATTATATGAATACAAAATTAACAATTCAACTCGATAGCAATGTGATAGATAAAGCAAAACAATATGCTCAATCACAAAAAACCAGTTTATCGAAAATGATAGAATCTTATCTGCGGAATATTACTTCTGCTGAAAAGAAAAAGGACATGGAAATATCTCCTTTAGTGAAAAGTTTAACGGGAATCATAGAGCTTCCGGATGATTTTGATTATAAAAAAGATTATATCGAACATTTAACAGATAAATATAAATGAGTCCCAATTTATACTTAGATACAAATATTGTATTGGATCTCTTATCCAAAAGGGAAGCTTTTTATTTATCTGCAAGCCAATTATTCACATTGGCCGACAAAAAACAAGTTAATCTTTTTGTTTCATCCCTTTCTTTTTCCATCATTCACTTTATTCTTTCCAAGCAGATTGGAAATGAAAAAGCAAAAGAGGTATTGAGAAACTTTAAAGTACTTGTAACCGTACTGAGTGTTGATGATAAAATAATAGAACTTGCATTGAATAGTCATTTTCCGGATTTTGAAGATGCCATTCAATACTATTGCGCCATTGAAAATAATATTGAAATCATTATTACCAGAAATATAAAAGATTATAAAAAATCACAGATTTCAGTAATGACTGCCGATGAATTCTTAAAAATATAAGCCATAAAATGATGGAATCAAACATAATCAGACATATTGAAATAAAAGGAATATTCAATCAATATTCTCTAAAATGGAATCTGAACGAAGATGTCAATATTTTAATAGGGATAAACGGAGGAGGAAAAACTACAGTGATGAAAAGTATCAATGCGTTACTTTCAGAAAGCTATTCCTATCTGCATAACAAGAACACCAAAAGAAATATCGGAATATATATCACTTTCAAAAACGGAGAAACTATATTTTATGATAATCCGGCTAAACATGAAGCCAAGGGAAAAGTTAACCATACATTCATTACGACTTTTGACGTTCCTTTGAAAGACAAGACGAAAATAAAACAATCGGAATCTCCTTTAGACAAAGAACTCAGGGATTTATGGTATACTTTAGGGACAGAAGATCCTTCTTTCTTTAATTACCGGCTGAAAACAACCCATTTCCCGGAAGAAGCTGATAAAATAAATACAAGGATACGCAGTTTTTTCAATGCTATTAACCATATTTTTTCGGAAACACAGAAGACAATAGATATTGCCGTCAATAACGAAATCATTTTCAGGAGAGAAAATGATATCATCCCTCTCACGAGTTTATCTTCCGGAGAAAAACAATTGCTGTTAATTCTTTTGTCGGTTTTTCTGATGGAAGAACAAGCATACATCTTGCTGATGGATGAGCCGGAAATATCCCTGCACATCGGTTGGCAACAACAACTGGTCGATATCATCCGGAACCTAAATCCCAATTGTCAAATAATAATGGCAACTCATTCCCCTTCTATTTTCGGAAAAGGCTGGGGAGACAAAATGTTCTTCATTGAAGACCTGATGCATTGATATGATTAAAAAAAATAAAGATACTTATTACAAAGAACGGGCCTTACATTATATCAACGAAGCTAAAATGCAACAATGTAATGCTGCGGTACATGTGGAAGCATGTAGCGATGAATTCTTTTGGAGAAAAATATTCAACCGGTTCTTTCCCAATAAGCGCTTTAATTTTATTACTTATTCGAAAACAAAAGACAATAACAAAGCTACCGGTTGTGAAATTTGCTTGAAATATAAAAAATTAGGATGCCTTTCAAAAGAATTTTTTATCTGTATCGACAGTGATTATCGTTATTTATTGCAGGAAAAAAAACTGAATCCGGAAAATTTTGTATTCCAAACATATACTTATTCCATAGAAAACCATTGGTGTTACGAAGAAAATATCAACAAGGTTTTTGAAAAAGCAGGATTACAAAATACAATATTTGATTTTGAATATTTTCTCAATGCCTATTCAAAAACTTTATATGAATTATTTATATATCATCTTTATTCGTTATCTGTTGGGGATAAATATTTTACAAAAGAAAAATTCAGATCTTTCCTGAATATTTCCAAACCGGGAGCCGACGTTCCGGAAATGATTAACGAATTAAAAGAGAAGGTTTCACCCGAAATATTAAAATTAAGACTTAAATATCCGAATATAAACATCAAAGAACTGGAAGAAAAATATTATGAGCTGGGGCTTAAAAAAGAGAACGCCTATTTGTATTTCCGGGGACATAATGTGTTTGAACAAGTTGTTTCTAAAATCGCTCTTGCCGTAAAAGGAAAGCTTCAAAAACAACAACATACCAATCAACTATCTAAGGAAGACAGACAAAAATATTACGACGGCCTGTATAAAGAAGATTTCATCTCTTATTTTTCGGAAGATCTGTATTTCGGAACTTATGATGAAATCATAAAAATAGAAAAAGATATTCAAAGATATTTCAATCAATAAAACGATTCGATCATGTTATATTACCTCTTCAATTATCTCGACAAATTAGATTTTCCCGGCGCAGGAATGTTCCATTATATTTCTTTCCGGTCGGCCATGGCTTTGATTTTTTCTTTGTTTATATCGACATTGATAGGAAGGAAAATCATCAATAAATTGCAGTTACTGCAAATCGGGGAAATTGTACGCGACCTTGGACTGGAAGGACAAATGAATAAGAAAGGCACTCCTACAATGGGAGGAATCATCATTATTATTTCGATTTTACTACCTGTTTTGTTATTTGCCAGACTAGAAAATATTTATATCATACTGATGTTGGTAACCACCATCTGGTTGGGTTCCATCGGCTTTATAGATGACTATATCAAGGTTTTCAAGAAAAATAAAGACGGATTAAGCGGAAAATTCAAAATCGTCGGGCAAGTTGGATTGGGTCTGATTGTCGGCCTGGCTTTGTACCTGAGCCCGGATGTGATGATTCGTGAAAATGTGGAAATCCGCAAAGGTGATGAAATTACCAATGTGATACACAGTCCGGCGGTGAAATCCACCAAAACAACCATTCCGTTTGTCAAAAACAATAATTTCGACTACCGGGATCTGGCTTCTTTCATGCCGGAAAAACGAACGGCAGCCACATGGATTATTTTCGTGATCATTACCATTTTTATCGTAACAGCCGTATCGAACGGAGCTAATCTGACAGATGGTCTGGACGGACTGGCGGCAGGAAGTTCTGCAATCATCGGGGTAACTCTAGGCATATTGGCCTATGTATCGAGTCACGTCGAATATGCTTCATACCTCAATATTATGTATATTCCTCATTGCGAGGAGCTGGCCATATTCGCAAGCGCATTCATCGGAGCTACTGTCGGATTTTTATGGTACAATGCATTTCCCGCCCAGGTGTTCATGGGAGATACGGGTTCATTGACTTTAGGAGGAATCATCGCCGTATTTGCAATCATTATCCACAAGGAATTATTATTGCCAATAATTTGCGGCGTATTTTTCGTGGAAAGTCTGTCCGTTATGATTCAGGTAAGCTATTTCAAATATAGCAAAAGAAAAACAGGAACAGGAAAAAGGATTTTCAAAATGACGCCTTTGCACCACCATTTCCAGAAAGCGGGAAATGCCGGCATAAACGCGATCATACAAAAGCCTATAAGGCCTGTTCCCGAATCTAAAATTGTAGTTCGCTTCTGGTTGATAGGAATTATTTTAGCAGTATTGGCAATTGCAACATTAAAAATGAGATAGTATGAGTCCAAAACGTATTGTCATACTTGGAGCCGGAGAAAGCGGAGCGGGAGCTGCCGTTTTAGCCCAAAAGAAAGGATTCGATGTATTCGTTTCCGATATGTCCTTAATTAAAGATAAATACAAGACATTACTCAACCGGCACAATATCCATTGGGAAGAAGGAAAACATTCGGAAGAATTGATATTGAACGCCGATGAAGTAATTAAAAGTCCCGGTATTCCCGATAAAGCTCCGGTCATACAAAAGCTGAAAGCTCAACATACGCCGGTCATTTCGGAAATAGAATTCGCAGGAAGATATACGGATGCAAAAACCATTTGCATCACGGGAAGTAACGGCAAAACAACGACTACCATGCTTATTTATCATATCCTCCAGAATGCAGGATTGAACGTCGGTCTGGCCGGAAACGTAGGAGAGAGCTTCGCGTTGCAGGTAGCGGAAAATAATTATGATTATTATGTCATCGAATTGAGTAGTTTTCAATTGGATGGGATGTACGAATTCAAGTCCGACATCGCCATATTGCTGAATATTACCCCCGACCATCTGGACAGGTATGAATATAAAATGCAGAATTACATCAATTCTAAAATGAGGATTTTGCAAAATCAAACGGAAAAAGATGCTTTTATCTACTGGAATGACGATCCGATTATTTCACGAGAAATCGCTGAGCGGAATCCTCAAATGCAACTTTTCCCTTTTTCGACCGAAAAAAAAAATGGCGTAAAGGCTTATACGGAAAACAAACAAATCATTATAGAAACACCCCAAGGAAATTTTACGATGGAAGAAGAATTATTAGCGTTAACGGGAACACATAATTTATACAACTCCCTCGCATCGGGAATCGCCGCAAAATTATCGGGTATCAAAAATGAAGATATCCGCAAATCACTGAGCGACTTCAAAGGAGTGGAGCACCGCCTGGAAAAAGTAGCGCGTGTGAGAGGCGTGGAATATATCAATGATTCAAAAGCGACCAACGTCAATTCATGTTGGTACGCCCTGCAAAGTATGACCACGAAAACCGTATTGATTCTAGGAGGAACAGACAAAGGAAACGATTATTCTGAAATCGAACAACTGGTAAAAGACAAATGCCGGGCTTTGATCTTTATGGGAGCCGACAACAGCAAATTACATCAGTTTTTCGACGGAAAAATGGAGCATATCTTTGATACGAATTCAATGGAAGATGCTGTCAAACAAGCTTACAAAATTGCAGAAAAAGGAGATACGGTTTTGCTTTCTCCTTGTTGCGCCAGTTTTGATTTATTCAAAAACTATGAAGACAGGGGAGAACAATTTAAATTTTGCGTGAGAAAACTTTAACAATGGAAAATGAATTGAATTCTGATAATTATCAATTCTCAATTAATTTGATATGGACTTTATTAATAAAATATTCAGAGGAGACCGGGTGATATGGATGATATTCCTGTTTTTGTGCCTGATCTCCATCGTAGAAGTATTCAGCGCATCAAGTACTTTGGCTTATCGTAACAATTATTGGGATCCCATCATGCGTCACACCATGTTTCTGTTGGTGGGGTTAGCCATCGTATTGTTCTGTCACAGCATCAAACCCAAATTTTTCTCTGCTCTTATTTTTCTGCTGCCGATATCCATCTTCTTGCTGATCATCACAAAATTATTCGGAACATCAGTCAACGGCGCCGATCGTTGGCTTTCCATCGGGGGAATCAGTTTTCAGCCGTCCGAATTCGCCAAATTGTCGTTGATAGCGACGGTCGCCTTTATTTTGAGTAAAAAGAAAGAAAATAAGGATGATAAGAGTTTCAAATGGATACTGATTGCGTCATCAGTCACTTGTGGTATCATCCTGATAGACAATTTTTCAACAGCATCCATGCTTTTCGGAATCATTTTTTTGATGATGTTTATCGGAGATATTCCCATCAAGAAATTATTACAATTAGGAGGTATTTTGATCATAATCGGCGCTCTTTTCTTTTCTTTCTTGGTCTTTGTCCCTGAAGACACTATGGAAAAAGTATTTCCCCGTGGAACCACATGGAAAGAGCGGATCAAAGACTTCAACCACAAGGAAAATATACCCTATAATTCTCCGGAGTTTAAAATCACGGATGATAATTACCAGGTATCACACGGAAAAATAGCGGTAGCGCGGGGAAAAGTATTCGGAGTGATGCCCGGAAACAGTCAGGAACGCGATTTTCTTCCTCAAGCCTATTCTGATTTTATTTACGCCATCATCATCGAAGAATTAGGATTGATTGGAGGATTTGTCGTTCTATTGTTATATATTATCTTGTTTATCCGTACCGGAATCATCGCGGGGAGATGCGACAAACTTTTTCCTAAACTGTTGATACTCGGATCTGCATTATTGATTGTAGCGCAGGGATTAGCGAATATGATGGTAGCAGTCAACCTGATACCGGTAACCGGACAACCCTTGCCTCTCATCAGTCGTGGAGGGACATCAACGATCATTAATTGTATATACATCGGTATTATATTGAGCGTAAGCCGATTTGAAAATCCGAAAGGAATCGAACGGGAAGCCGAAATTCTGACGGAGGCCGAATTGGAAGCGCAACGAATCAAATCAATAGAAAATGAAGTTGCAATACTAGAAGAAAATATAAATGCAGGAGAATTTTAATATGCCAATTAGTTAATATATCAATGTGCCAATTAGTTTTATACATAATTTTCACTGGCACATTGACATATCGGCACATTATACAATTGAATTTATGAAGAAAGTTATCATCAGCGGAGGAGGAACAGGCGGACATATATTTCCCGCCATATCCATTGCAAATGCAATCAAAACAAGGTATCCGAAAGTCGAAATATTATTTGTCGGAGCGGAAGACCGTATGGAAATGGAACGGATTCCGGCTGCCGGATATAAAATCGTCGGATTACCCATCGCAGGATTCGACCGAAAAAACCTGCTTAAAAATATTGTCGTTCTATTCAAACTGGCAAAAAGTATGATGAAAGCCCGGAAAACCATCCGTAATTTCAAACCTGAAATTGTTATCGGAGTCGGAGGATATGCCAGCGGACCTACATTGAAAGCCGCCAATCAAATGCATATTCCTACATTGATTCAGGAACAAAATTCATACGCCGGAGTAACCAATAAGTTATTGGCCGAAAAAGCATCCAAAATTTGTGTAGCGTATAATCATATGGAAAAATTCTTTCCGAAAGAAAAAATCGCATTGACCGGAAATCCCGTCCGGCAGGATTTAAAATGCTTCGAAGAAAAAAGAAAAGAAGCATATGATTATTTCAATTTAGATCCGAAGAAAAAAACAATCCTGGTATTGGGAGGCAGCCTCGGTGCGCGAACGATGAATCTGTGTATGATTGCCGGATTGGAAAAAATAAAAAATTCAGACGTACAATTTATCTGGCAATCAGGAAAATATTATTACCAGCAATCGGAAAAAAGTTTATTTACTTACACCCATTTACCTCTGTTTTTATCGGAATTCATTTCGCGTATGGATCTGGCCTATTCCGTTGCCGATCTGATCATTTCCCGCGCAGGAGCAGGATCTATATCTGAGTTCTGCATGTTGGGAAAACCTGTTATTTTAGTACCTTCTCCCAATGTAGCGGAAGACCATCAAACAAAAAACGCAATGGCATTGGTCGATCAAGAAGCTGCCGTGATGATTACTGATCAGGAAGCTGAATATCAATTGATTGATAAGGCATTGGAACTCATTCATGACCATGCCGGCTTAGAGAAATTGAGTGAAAATATACTGAAATTGGCTTTGCCTGATGCAGCTAACAGTATTGTGAACGAAATAGAAAGAATATTGAACAAATAGTCTATGCAAAACTTAAACAACATAAAGTCTCTTTACTTCATCGGTGCCGGCGGCATCGGGATGAGTAATTTGGTACGTTATTTTCTTTCCAAAGGAAAAAATACAGGTGGATATGACCGGACTGAATCCGAATTGACCAAACAATTGAATCAGGACGGCGCCCGGATTCATTATGAAGATAATGTAGAACTGATTCCTGAAGCATATAAAGACAAGGAAAGTACGTTAGTCGTTTTCACTCCGGCTATTCCGGCAGACCATTCGGAATTGAATTATTTCAGAAACAATGGATTTGAAACTGTTAAACGCGCACAGTTACTGGGAGAAATCACCAGGACAAATCGCGGACTTTGCGTGGCCGGAACCCACGGAAAAACAACCACTTCGTCAATGGTCGCTCATTTACTGAAACAATCACACGTGGACTGCAATGCATTTTTAGGAGGTATCTTAAAAAATTATAACAGTAATCTGCTTTTATCAGATAAAAGCGACCTGACCGTTATCGAAGCCGATGAATACGACCGCTCCTTCCATACACTCTCTCCCTATATGGCAATTATCACTTCCGCTGATCCAGACCACCTGGATATTTACGGTACGGAAGAAGCTTATCGTGAAAGCTTCGAACATTTCACATCACTGATTCGGGAAGACGGCGTTTTACTGATGAAAGAAGGTATCAATCTTACTCCCAGATTAAAAAAAGGTGTGAAACTATATACCTACGCTGCTTTACCCCTAAATCCCTTAAAAGGGGAACAAAAAGTCTCCCTTAAGGAATTTAGGAGTAGTGATTTCAGGGCTGAAAACATCCGGATCGGAAACGGAGAAATATACTTCGATTTCGTTACTCCAACTGAAACAATCAAAAACGTTCAACTCGGTGTTCCTGTAAAAATCAATGTCGAAAATGCAACTGCAGCGATGGCGATAGCCTGGTTAAACGGAGCGACAGCCGAAGAACTCAAAGCCGGAATGAAATCGTTCCAGGGCCCGAAACGCCGCTTCGATTTTCAACTGAAAACAGATAAAATCGTGCTGATCGACGATTACGCCCATCATCCGGAAGAACTTTCCGCAAGTATCAGTTCCATCAAAGAATTATATCCAGAAAAAAAATTGACGGTCGTTTTTCAGCCTCATCTCTATTCCCGGACAAGCGATTTCTACAAAGAATTTGCAGAAGCACTGTCTTTAGCGGATGAAGCAATCCTCATAGACATCTATCCTGCAAGGGAAAAACCTATTCCCGGCGTAAGTTCCCAATTGATACTGGACAACATGCCTGAAATGAAAAAGCGATTGTGCAGTAAAACAGAATTACCCAACATCATAAAAAACGGAAATTGCGAAGTGGTATTGATAGCTGGAGCAGGAGATATTGAATTATTGGTTGAGCCGGTTAAAAATATATTGATTAGCTCTGAAATGAACATTGTTTCGTAATTTTTTAATTCGTAATTGTCAAAACTTATGTTCAAAAAAATAGCAATTATATCATTTGCAGTCCTGCTTGCAGGATATATTTTATTCTCCATTTTCTTTTTAAATCCGAAAGTCAAGGAAAATGTCTGTAAAAATATTGATGTAGTCATTGTCGATACTTTGAAAAGTCACTTTATCGGGAAAAAAGAGGTGGAAAACATACTCAAACAATCCGGTATTGTTGCAGTAGGAAAGAATCTGAGTGAAATAAATACCGGCCTGATTGAAAATAAACTGGAAGAAAATAAACTTATCAAAAAAGCCGAATGTTATAAAACTCCGAACGGGACTCTGAAAATAGAAATTTTTCAAAAAATGCCCGTTTTGAGAATCATGGGTACCTCCGGAAATTATTACGTCGACAACGAAGGAACAATTATGCCCTCGTCCGAAAATTTTTCCGCATACCTTCCCCTGGCAACGGGATATATAGAAAAAGAGTTTGCAACAACCAAATTATATGAATTTGCCTTATTTTTGCAAAATAATAAATATTGGGAAACTCAAATTGATCAAATTTACGTACATGCAAACAAAGACATTGAATTGATTCCCAGGATTGGCAATTTCCAGATCATTCTTGGAAATTTGAATAATTACGAAGAAAATTTAGAAAAACTAAAACTTTTTTACGAAAAAGGATTAAATGAAATCGGTTGGAATAAATACTCCGTCATCAACTTAAAATATAAAAATCAGGTGGTATGCACGAAAAGGAATATATAGCCGCCCTGGACCTCGGAACGTCTAAAATTATTGCAGCGGCAGGAACAAAAAAAACAGACAAAAGCATTTCCGTTATCGCTTTTGAAAGAGAAGAATCCGAATCATGTATCCGTAGAGGATATGTGTATAATGTTGAGGAAACAAGTAAGAAGATATCGGCTGTTATCAAAAAAATTTCCGCCAAACTTCCCGTTTCCCTGGAAAAAATTTATGTCGGTATAGGAGGACAATCGCTTCATACCGAGATTTACAGCGCATTCAGAGACGTTGAAGGAGAAGTCACCGAAGAACTGCTTCAATCCATGAAGAAAGAATGTGAAGCCTATGAACCCGAATTTTCCGAAGTGTTTGACATCGTTTCTCCGGAATATTTTCTGGATGGAAAAGCCGAAAAAAAACCTATGGGAGTAAGTTGTAAAAAAATTGAAGTTCGTTATCAACTCGTTCTGGGACGCCCTTCTTCCAAACTGAACCTGCAGAAATGTATTACCGAAAAAAACAAGATAGAAATCGCCGGATACATTGTCGGACCGATAGCTGTCGGAGACGTCGTACTCACAAATTCTGAAAAAGACTTAGGATGCGCACTTGTCGAATTAGGAGCAGGGGTTACTTATTTGTCCATCTATAAAAACGGGTTACTAAAAATGTTGATTACAATTCCATTGGGAGGAAATATCATCACCAAAGACATTTGTGACCTGAATATACTGGAAAGTGAAGCCGAAAACCTGAAAATCAATTACGGAAGCGCTTTGACGGAATCCGAAGAAAAAAAAATAAGTATCAAACTATCCCAACCTGATGGAATTCAGAAAAATATAGATAAAGAAGAACTCAATAATATCATAGAAGCCCGAACCACTGAAATCATTACCAATGTAATCAATCAGATAGAATTGTCCGGATTTTCCGCCTCCCTGGGAGCAGGAATGATTATTGCAGGAGGAACTGCAGGATTAAAAAATCTGGTACAAAGCATTGAAAATAAAACAAATAAAAAGGCAAGGATCGCACATATAGAACATTCCGTTTTATCTGATAAGCATTATCAATCTCTTGGTAACGAAGAAATTATCGGATTACTGTATTCCGGAAAAGAAAATTGCGGAAAACATATAAAACCAACTGTAAAGGATCCGGAACCTAGTATTTTCAACGCGGATGAAATGAAAACTTCTCCGCCGGTAGCGAAACCAACCCCGACATCTCCGCCGGGAAACAACAACAAAGGAGAAAATAATAAAAACCCGGAAACGCCCAAACCACAAAAAGAAAAGGGACCCGGATTTTTCGACAGATTCAAACATACTGTCGAAAAAAAGGTAGGAGTTATGTCCAAAGGGCTTTTTGATGATGAAGATAACAATCAATAAAACGTAATATTATGAACCAAGATAATGTCCTCATAGATTTCAATTTTCCTACGGCAACACCTAAAATTATCAAAGTAATAGGTGTAGGCGGTGGTGGCGGTAACGCCGTTGCACACATGTACAAGGAAGGGATACATGATGTAACTTTTGTTCTTTGTAATACGGATAATCAGGCGCTCGTAAAAAGCGAAATTCCTACCAAACTCCAGTTAGGTAAAAATATAACCAAAGGATTGGGTGCCGGAAATAAACCTTCGGTCGCCAAACAAGCCGCCGAAGAAAGCCACGAAGATATCAAAAAATTGTTGGATGACGGAACTGAAATGGTCTTTGTCACGGCCGGTATGGGAGGTGGAACAGGGACAGGAGCCGCTCCCGTAGTCGCCAAAATCGCTAAGGAAATGAATATCCTTACCGTCGGTATCGTTACGATTCCTTTCATCTTCGAGGGAGAAGAAAAAATCGTGCAAGCGCTTAATGGAGTGGAAGAAATGCAGAAAAACGTAGACGCTTTACTGGTTATCAACAACCAAAGATTATTCAACGTTTATCAAAACCTGGCTGTTTGGGAAGCCTTCGGAAAAGCGGACGACACACTCACCATTGCGGCGAAAAGTATCGCGGAAATCATTACTCTTCCCGGATACATCAACCTCGACTTTGCAGACGTGAAAACGATACTCAAAGAAGGAGGTGTCGCCATCATGAGTAGTGGAATTGCATCCGGAACGAACCGTATCGCCAAAGGAATTGAAAGTACGTTGCATTCTCCCCTACTGAATAACAACGATGTTTTCAGAGCGAAAAAAATATTGTTAAACATTTCTTCCAGTAAAGACTATCCGCTTATTGTCGAAGAAATGAACCATGTCCAGGATTTTATGGCTAAATTCAGTAAGAAAAATATAGAAGTGATCTGGGGAGCCGCTATCGATGAAAATCTGGAAGAAAAAGTAAAAATAACTATTCTGGCTACCGGATTCGGAAATAAAGATTTAATAAAAGACAAATCAAATGATTCCAGCAAAGAAGAAGAAAGAAAGAAAAGTGCACTCATAAACGAATATTATACACCGGAAGATATCAGGTTAATGGGTAAAACAACCCGACCTAAACCATTCATATTCAGCAATGAACAATTAAATGATGACAGTGTTATAGATATTATCATCAATAATCCCGCTTATAACAGAGATTATGCGGTTGTCAACAGGATTATTACCAAATTGATTTTAGATGAGAAGCCGGAGGAAATTTCCGAAAAAGAAACTTCCCAACAAAATGAAATTAAATTTTAATTTAAATAATAAGATGAATTTATTCGATCAAATCAGTGAAGATATCAAAGCGGCTATGAAAGCCCAGGAAAAAATCCGTTTGGAAGCATTACGCGGAGTGAAAAAAGAATTTTTGGAAGCCAAGACAGCCAAAGGTTCCGATGGGGATTTATCTGACGAAAATGCAGTGAAAATCATCCAGAAAATGGTGAAACAACGCAAGGACAGCGCCAACATATACACCGAACAAAATCGTCCGGAATTAGCCGAAAAAGAATTGGCGGAAGTTGTTGTTCTGGAAACTTATCTCCCGAAACAAATGACCGGAGAAGAACTGAAAATTGCATTGAAAGCAATTATGGAAAAAGTAGGAGCCACATCTGCAAAAGACATGGGAAAAGTGATGGGCGTCGCTACAAAAGAATTAGCGGGAAAAGCCGAAGGACGACTTATTTCCGAAACAGTGAAAAAACTATTACAATAATGAAAGTCTATAGGATACATCTGTTTTTTTTCCTTATCAATCTATTTTTTCTTTCATTGAAATCCTGGGCTGTACCAGCCTATCCTTTTCCAATTGAGGTGAAACAACCCAATGGAGAGGTGATAAATATTCGAATCAGAGGTGATGAATTTTTCCACTATATGGTCTCAGACAATGATTTTGTAATCATGCAGGATGCAAAAGGAAATTATGTTTATACAAAAATAGATAATGGCTCCCTGAAAGAAACAGAGATTCTGGTCACAAAAACCACCTTGAGAAGTGAAAATACTTCTTTTGTCAAAACAAATTCTCCCGAATTTGCCGGACTCATTCAGGCGTCTTCCGGTAGAAGGTTGGAAGAAAAAATCAATCAACAGGATTTAAGAACTTCCCAGGAAACGGCAGCTCTCATAACCGGAAACATGAAAGGGCTTGTCATTCTGGCGAATTTCAAAGACAAAGCTTTCTCCGTAACCAATCCCAATCAGGCATTCAACAATTTGCTCAATCAATCCGGTTATTCCGAAAACGGGGGCACCGGAAGCGCCAGGGATTTTTATATGGATAATTCTTCAGAAACATTCATACCCTCATTTCAAATTTTAGGTCCGGTTACTTTACCCAATAATATGAGTTTTTATGGTAAAAATTCTAATAACGGGATTGATCAAAATCCCGAACAAATGATTATTGACGCCTGTAATATAGCCAATCAAATGTATCCAGACCTGAATTTTGCAGATTATGATAATAATAAAGATGGTATTTTAGATAATATTTTTGTCTTTTATGCCGGATACAATGAAGCGGAAGGAGCTCCGGACAGTACGATCTGGCCTCATAAATACTCTATATTAAATAAAAATATAACCATAGATGGGGTCAGATTGGCAACTTATGCCTGTACTTCCGAACTCAAAGGAAAAATAGGTACCAGCATGGCAGGAATCGGTACTTTCGTTCATGAATTCGGTCATGTCCTCGGTTTGCCGGATTTATACGATACAGATGAAGATACCAACGGACAAGGACCTGGAATCAGTACTTGGAGTACAATGGATACGGGACCATACCTGAACAGCGGAAGAACGCCTCCCTTTTTCAATGGTGTTGAACTTTCCATCCTTGGATGGGCAACGCCGGCGTTACTGACTCCCGGAATAAACACACAGGAGATATCCATTAATCCCGTCTCTTCCGATTCTCCTCAATTTTACAGGATAAATACGACTACAAATGATGAATATTTTTTGTTAGAATCAAGGAAAAAAGAAAGCTGGGACAGATATCTTTCTGCAGAAGGAATGTTGGTTTATCATGTCGATATGACTACTACAAGAGATAAAACCGTAATAGTCAACGGCGTTTCACGAAAAGTAAGCTCCAAAGAACTCTGGAATAATGGAGTACCGAATATGATAGGCGCTCACCAATGTATGCAATTGATTCCGGCAAATAATGAACAACCTGATAAAGCTTCTTCCTATAGTTACAGATATTTTGCAGGTCACCCTTTTCCGGGTAATACCGACAATACAATTTTGTCGGATACTACCGAACCTGCCTTAATCGCCTGGAACGGAGAAAAAGTAGATGCAGAATTATCCGGTATATTATGTGAAAACAATACGAAAATAGTAAGATTCAACTTAATCAGTAAAACGGCTTCTTCAATCTTTACCGGAGATAAAAATACACCTGCAGTATATGTTGTTGATAACTCTGTTTTCTTTAAAAATATAGAAGGAAATACTTATATTGAAATTTATAATATAAACGGAAATAGATATAGTAAAAAAACAATCAGTGAAAATGATCTGGAATCTATAAAAGAGAAAGGTATTTATATTGTTAAATTACAGACAATTAATGAAGTTTTTACTCATAAAATACTGATAAAATGAAAACTGTAATTGTTTGTTAAAAACTTGTTGATTGAATTTGATTACTTTTTATAAAAAACACTTGACGGGTATTATTCTTAAAACGTATATAAAATAAAATCTAACCTGATTAAATAAGTTGTTATTTTTTCTTTCATTTTTTTAGAATGTTTTTGAACAGAAATCAACAGTATATTTCAAATAAAGTTTTTAACTTCGCATGTTATCAACATAATGTTAATAACATTTTTAAATGCTATCGTTTTATAAAATTAAAACCATCGATTTAAAGTTAATTATCAGATTTAATTTTTGTTTTCATTTTAATAAGTTATAAAACAAGTTTTAATAAAAATATTTATCAGATATATCAACATCTTATTATTATCATCAGTTTTTAAATTTTAAAATCTTTTAAAAATAATAATACAATACATTGTTGATATCAATAAAAAAAGAAATTTCATTGTGAGTGAAGAATTGAAGAAAGCTATTTCCGAGTTGAAGAAAGAAAAAAATGCAATCATATTAGCGCATTATTATCAACAGGGAGAAATACAGGATATTGCAGATTTTGTCGGAGACAGCCTGGCCTTGGCTCAATGGGCTACTAAAACCACTGCAGATGCCATTGTGTTATGTGGAGTTCATTTTATGGGAGAAACAGCTAAAATATTATCTCCTGAAAAGAGAGTATTCGTTCCTGATTTGAATGCCGGATGTTCATTGGCTGATAGTTGTAATGCTGAAGATTTCGAAAAGTTTATCAGGAAGTACCCTGGACATACGGTTATTTCTTATGTCAATACAACGGCTGCTGTGAAGGCGTTATCAGATGTTGTTGTTACTTCAACCAATGCTCGTCAGATTGTGGAGAGTTTTCCTCCTGAGACGCCTATCATATTCGGTCCGGACAGAAACCTCGGAAATTATATCAATAGCATTACAGGGAGAAATATGCTGCTTTGGGACGGCGCTTGTCATGTACATGAACAATTTTCTTTGGAAAAGATAATTGAATTGAAAAAAGAATATCCGGATGCATTGATATTGGCTCATCCCGAATGTAAAACCGTAATACTGAAAATAGCTGATCACATAGGTTCTACGGCTTCTTTATTAAAGTTTGCTACGACTTCTGACTGTAAAAAGTTTATAGTCGCTACAGAGTCGGGAATATTACATGAAATGAAGAAAAAAAATCCGGATAAAATATTTATTCCCGCTCCTCCCAATGACAGTACATGCGCTTGTAACGAATGTAATTTCATGCGGTTAAATACAATAGAAAAATTGTATAATTGTTTGAAATATGAAACGCCGGAAATATTTGTTGATGAAAAAGTGCGGAAAGAGGCGGTAAAGTCAATTCATAAAATGTTGGAAATTTCGGAAAAATTGGGATTGTAATATTTCGGAATTACTTTTGCATCTGTTATGGCGAAACAAAAATTCTATGTTGTTTGGAAAGGAATCAATCCGGGAATATATGCTTCCTGGGAAGCATGTAAACTTCAAATTGAAAATTTTGAAGGTGCATTATATAAATCATTCAATACCAAAGAACTTGCGTTGGAAGCTTATCACAAAGGTGCCTGGAGTTATATAGGAAAAGCAGCAAAAGAAAAATCTTCCCTGGATTTTATTTCCAATGGGATTATTAAAGATAGTATAGCCGTCGATGCAGCTTGTTCCGGAAATCCTGGCCAGATGGAATATCGCGGAGTTTATGTAGCTAATAATCAGGAATTATTCCGGATAGGTCCTTATGAAAAGGGAACAAACAATATAGGTGAATTTTTAGCTATCGTACATGGATTGGCATTTTTGAAAAAACAAAATCTTATAATTCCTATTTATTCGGACAGTGTGAATGCTATGCTTTGGATTAAAAATAAAAAATGTAAAACCAAACTGGAACCATGTGAAGCAAATCAACCTGTTTTTGAATTGATAGAACGCGCCGAAAAATGGCTGAAAGAAAACAGTTACCAAAATAAAATTTTGAAGTGGGAAACCCGGAAATGGGGTGAAATTCCTGCTGATTTCGGAAGGAAATAATTGTTTACATATTTTTTTGTAAATTTGTTTCATATTCGCTCATAGTATTCACAATCATGTTTTGAAGTTTTACTTATTCATTTTGAGCATTCTTTTTTCTTTTCATCTGAATGCGCAGACAGGACTCCCCGGTATTT
>JAVBSK010000003.1:0-2616 GCA_031556755.1 Bacteroidales bacterium
AAGCGATCATTATTACTATGATGATTTCGCCAATGAAGACGTAATCGAAAAGATTGCAGGTCGCTCTTTCCTAAAATCCAACGCGTTACTATTGGAAATGATCAATGAGAACAAAGGAAAATTCAAAGTGGCTTTTTCCATTTCTGGTGTCGCCCTGGAACAACTGGAAGTTTATGTTCCTGAAGCTATCGACGGATTCAAGGAATTAGCAAGAACAGGATGCGTAGAGTTTCTTGCCGAAACATATTCTCATTCCTTATCCAGCCTGTATGATCATGAAGAATTTGCCAACCAGGTAAAAGCGCATTCCGATAAAATAGAACTGTTGTTCGGACAACGGCCTAAAATACTCCGGAATACGGAGTTGATGTATTCAGATGAAATCAGCGGATTAGCCAGTCAGATGGGATACGAAGGAATGATCACTGAAGGTGCCAAACACCTGATGGGATGGAAAAGTCCCAATTACCTCTATTGTTCCGCCGCCAATCCGGGATTGAAACTTTTGTTGAGAAATTCAAAATTCAGCGATGATATCATGTTCCGGTTTTCCAATCACGACTGGAACGATTTTCCATTAGACGCAGCAAAATTCATTTCCTGGCTCAACGCTTTACCCGATTCGGAACAATTGATTAATCTTTTTATGAATTACGAAGCTTTCGGTTGCTGGCAAGCAAAGGAAACAGGGATTTTCGAATTTCTCAAAGCGATACCTAAATATGCACTGGAGAAAAAAATAGGCTTCTCCACTCCTTCCGAAATCGTTAAGAAAATGAAACCGGTCGATGTGATTTCCGCCCCCTATCCGTGCTCCTGGGCTGGAGAAGAAAAAGACATCAGCCCCTGGAATGGAAACATACTTCAACAAGAAGCCCTCAAGAAGTTATATAGTATCGGAGGAAGAGCCCGGTTATGTAACGATCCCCGCATCAAACAGGACTGGCTTTATCTGCAAACAAGCGATCATTTCCATTTCATGAGTACCAAACATTTTCCCGGACCAAGTGTTTACAGCCCTTATGACAATGCATACGATGCTTTCAGTAATTATATGAACATCCTGAGTGATTTTAAATCAAGGGTGTCCGCTCAGTTCCCGACCTCTGTCGATGATGAAGAACTGAACTCCCTGCTTACCATCATCAACAACCAGGAATTGGAACTCGATGCATTGAAAGGTAAAAATGAAAGATTGGAAAAAGAACTGAAAACAGTAAGCGCTAAGGAAAAATCAACCAAAATAACCAGTAGAGTCACTAAGAACTAAATAATTAAAGGGATATTCGTTGATATTTATGGATATTCGTAATTAATTTATTCAGTCATGAAACAAGTAATTTCAACCATCAACGCGCCCGCCGCTATCGGGCCATATAGTCAGGCTATCAAAATCGGCAATTTTCTGTATGCCTCCGGACAATTGGGAATTGATCCGTCAACCGGAGACTTTGTACCGGGAGGAGTCAAAGAACAAACGGAACAAATATTCAGGAATATCAATGCCGTCTTGTCGGAAGCCGGACTTAGTCTTGACAATGTAGTAAAAACAACCGTATTCCTCACCGACATGGCTGATTTTGCAGCTATGAACGAGGTCTATGGAGATGCATTTTCCGCTCCTTATCCTGCCCGTTCCGCAGTAGCAGTAAGAACTTTACCAAAAAAAGGATTGGTGGAAATCGAAGTTATTGCTTGTTTTTGAGATTTTCCATCCGATTGAAGTCTAACCTTGTATATTTTTATCTGACAAGATTTCTTCCAATTGATTTACCTTTCCGTCTTTGAGCAATACGATTTTATCTTTATCCAGCAGATAAAGTGAAGGAATCGCCCGCAAATCGTATAATTCATTTTCCTGTATGGATTGACCGGCGTCACACCCGTTGATCCATGTGGCAGGCATCCGGGATTGTTCCGCTTTCCATTCAGTCAGGTCTTCGTCGGGATAAAGGGCCAGTACCTTCAACCGTCCGTTTTCAATGGAAGTTGAAACCACAGCAGAAGATTCCAGTTGAATCTGAATTTCTTCGCAAGCATGACAACCCGGATTGTTGAAGTAGAGTAGCAGATAATCTGCTTCTATGTCATGCATTTGTTTTTTAGTTCCATCGGCAAGCATATAGGTAAAATCATTCGCCTTCGTTCCTTTCCGGTTTTTCCGCACAGACTTCAGTTGAGAAGAAAAACGGATTTTCTGAACTTCATCCAATGCAGTCGTGGCATCTATATAACACAGCACATGCCGGTAATACTCTTCGTTGCACAAAGGCGAATTCGGATCATAAAGATATTTTTCCAGTAATTCCGTAAAAAAACGGAACAGGAACTTTTTTTCTTCCGCCCGGTAGAGCATTTCATGAATAGAACCCTGTTGCATGGATTCGCCTACATAGGGAAGTACGGCGATGTAATCAGCTATCGCCTGCTCCGTAACTTCCGGAAAATGGAGATAGGCGGTATCGGAAAAATTGTAATTATCCCAATAATGCATCACCAGGTATTCGGCGCGCTGTTCCGGGTCAGTCATCCCTTCCGGCAGATCGGGTAACCGGAATGCGGGCTTTTTAGACGATTGAATCTGAGGCATATCGTGGGACCAGGACACAATACCTG
>JAVBSK010000157.1:0-4340 GCA_031556755.1 Bacteroidales bacterium
TAATACATATACTTTACCCCACTGGAAGAAAGATAAATCATGAATTGGCCTACATGCCAAAAGGTCCCCATTGCTATATTTAGGATACATGCTCGAACCCGATGCCCTGATAAGAAACTTTACCCCTTTATCTTCAAAATCAGGAATCCTGTATATCGTTTCATCTAATTCATAGCCCATTACCTGAACATCCCCATTGGCGTAACCTGCCATAGCTTCAACCGGAATTAATGGAATACCTTTTAAATCCTTATGATATTCCTCTTTGGGGTTATTGTTTTTTAGCATCTCGCCTTTCCCAGTTATTAGCCATTCAATATTTATCTTTTCAGAATATTCTGAATTTATGGTTTTGCACAATCCCACCTTTGGAGAGCCAGATACATTCAATTTCTTGAATGTCGGGATATTCACCAACAATGCTTTTGATTGTCATCTTGAATTTGGAACTGCCATATCTGTCTTCGCTGTTGAGATACACAACATCGCCAATTTGAAATTTAATTGATTTTATTTTTGCCATGGTACAAATGTTTTTACCCCATAAAAAATTGTTAAACGCTATAAATTAGATGAATTATGAAAATTTTTATCAATTCTGATGATAATCGCACTCCTCTGCGAGAAATTCAACACAGTTTGAGTATGGAATGCAAACAGCGGCTTTTTCTCCGTTATGGTGCTCCACATAGGGGTAACTCAGTGGTCGAAAATATTCTTTTGGAAAAGGATATTGTGCAAGTGCCTTGTATAACTGACAGCCAACTTCAAGCCCTGGATCAAAAATCGAAAATTTGCCAAACATGTCGTCAATTAGCTTCCGCAGGTCTTTGGCTTCGATTTGCGACTTTTCTGTCGAACGAAAATAAATTAAATCGGCAATGTTATTTGACAGCGATTGCCCGGATGAATCAGTTTCGTAAGGGAATGGGTGTTCGATTGATATTGCATACTCAAGTTTATAAAGCCATGCAAGATGCTTTAGCATTTCAATTAAGGGCGGACGATAGCTGTTCAGGTTTGCCCCTTTGTAATAAGCAATTGTAACATTTACCCTGAATTTTTTATTCTTTTTCTTCATAATGCTTTCCATTTAAATTCCAAGTAAACTCGGATAATTATTTTATTTAACTTTATAATTGTACTTTTGTATCAAGGTGTTAAGAGGAAACAGGCTCTGCTGGGGAGCAACCTGTTAGCAATAAGCACCCTGACGGTATGCAGTAATGCTACTTTGGGAGATGGATATTCTGTCTCCCTTTTCAGTATTACTGACATCGTCTTTATGGCTAAGAAAACCCCAATGTAAATCCTATCGTAAACAGACTTTCCACAGCAGACTACTCAGTGTAGTGAGAGCTGCAAGTTCCTTTATTAGTTTAGTATAGGGCAGAGGCACAAACTTATTTAAGCAGACTTCAAAGCTGCAATAATTATGTAGTGATGTCTCTGTAGTAGAAAGCTGTTTACGTTATAGGATCGTATGCTATTCAACAACGCAAGGTACATATTCCTGCTTCCGTTTTAGGACGAAAAATATTCTGTTGACCAATTTACGGGCAATCTTAACAATAGCCTTTTGAGCAATCATTCTTTTACGGAATCCTTCATAAGCCAATGTCATAGCCGGGTCTTTCCTTATAGCAACCCATGCAGCCTCAATCATAGTACATCGAAGAGCCGCGTGCTTGCGAATAGTTATATCTCCGACTCCTTTGTCATCTCCACTGGTGTGACACATGGGTGTCAAACCGATGAAAGCTGCTAAATTGCCCGAACTTGGGAAACGGCTTATATCATCTAACTCAACCAGCAATAAAATAGCTGTGGTTATACCGATTCCCGGAACAGATGTAAGCAGGCGAATCAACTCGTTAAAAGGCTCTTTTCGAGAGATGGAACGAATGGCTCTTGTTTCTTGCAAAAGCATTCCTCGCAAACGAACGAACTGTTCGATATGCAAGTCTAAAGTCTTGCGACCATATTCGGTAGATAATTCTAACCCTCGAAGCCACTTCAAGAAACGCTTAGACCAATTGCCAACGGAATGTTTAGTAAACTCTTCCGGGATATCTATCCCATGGAAACGCAGCAGGGACTTTATCCTGTTCTTTTCCCTTGTTGTGTCTTTTACAATTGAATTTCTTAACCTTATCAAAGAACGCATTTCCAGAATCGCTTCGTCAGGAACATAAATACCGGTTAATGACTTCGAACGTAACTCTCTGGCGAGTTTGCCGCTATCAACCGCATCGGTCTTTCGCAGCTTTTCCTTATTCTTGGTCGGTACATCTGCCGGATTAACAACGATATTATTGATACCTAATCCAACTAACTTACGATGTATCCAAAAGCCACAGAACCCTGCTTCGTAAACCGAGTGATAGGTAGCTCCGGGGTAATTACCAGTCAAAAACTTATGCAAACCTGCCGCATCAGGATTTTGACTAAACTTCTTCAGAACCGAATGTTCTGATAACACTGTTACCGACCAACTCTTCAAATGGACATCAATTCCTACATAAATGTTTTGTCCTTTGAAATCTAATTCGTTAATTTGTACTCGTCTCATAAGCTATATTATTGAGGTTAATACTCTCGTATTCTTGCAAATACAAAGTTAACTAAAATGATATAGCTTATTTTTGCTACTTATCCATCATTTACAATTTCAAACATAGGAACTTAATTCATTACAGAATAAATAATGTAATGAATTGACAGTAGGTTGATAAAAAATCCCAACTCGTTTGAATCGGTTGGGATTTTTTTACTTATTTATCTACTGAATAATTTAACAACATGTAGATAACCATATTTATAAATACTTAGAAGCATCCAGCTCCCAAATTGATTTTTAAAGCTTACAGAAGCTGTCGTAATCCTATCAAATAAGTTTTCTCCAAAAATCATAAAAATTCTTTTAATCAATCCATATTTCTTCATAAAGAACTCATAAAATAAAATACAATCATAATGATTTCAATTTTACATAAGATCCATTCAAAAAAATATCCAAATAGTTTAGTTTATACACAAAACTTTTGTACATTTGTTGATATTTTGATCTTATAAACAAAATAAATATGACTGAAATTGTAATAAACAGAGAAAGATACTTTGAAAAGTTAAAGCCTTTTATGGGAAAACAACTGATTAAAGTATTAACCGGTCAACGAAGGGTTGGTAAAAGTTATATATTAAAACAGACAATATCTCAAATAAAATTAGATGATTCTTCTGCAAATATTCTTTATATTAACAAAGAAGATTTATCTTTTGAAAGTATTAAAACAGCCTCAGATTTAAATAATTACATATTGTCAAATACAAAAGAACAAGTTAAAAATTATGTACTTATCGATGAAATTCAGGAAATAGAACAGTTCGAAAAAGCGATGAGGAGTTTATTATTGAATCCGATATATGATTTATATTGTACCGGAAGTAATGCTAATATGTTATCAGGGGAGCTTTCCACTTTTTTAAGCGGAAGATATATCGAAATACCGATATATAGTTTGTCATATAATGAGTTTCTTTTATTTCATCGGTTAGAAGATAATAATATGTCTCTTATGCAATATCTTAAATATGGGGGATTACCTTATCTAAAACATCTTGAGCTGAATGACGAAGTTGTTTATGATTATCTGAAAGGTGTTTATAATACTGTTATATATAGGGATGTTATTATGCGGAATGAAATACGAAACACTGCATTTCTGGAAAATCTGGTACTGTTTTTAGCTGATAATATTGGACAGCTTTTTTCTGCAAAAAAAATCAGCGATTATCTAAAATCTCAACGAGTTAACATTGCTACATCCCAAATTATCAATTACCTGATTTATCTTTCCAATGCTTATCTTATCTACAAAGTAAAACGAATGGATGTTGTTGGTAAGAAAATTTTCGAAATCGGTGAGAAATTTTATTATGAAGATTTGGGTCTCCGTAATGCTATTTTTGAATATAAACAATCGGATATTGCAAAAATCATGGAAAATGCTGTTTATAACCACTTGTTAATCAATGATTATGATGTGAAAATCGGTCAGATGGGAAACAATGAAATTGATTTTGTATGCAGGAAAAGAGGAGAGGTGATTTATGTACAGGTTTGTTATCTGTTACAAGAACAATCTACAATAGACCGAGAATTTGGCAATCTTGAAAAAATACCTGATAATTATCCGAAAATGGTTGTTTCAATGGATGAATTTTCTGGAAACTCCAGGAATGGAATTCAACACTTTCATTTACGTGATTTTCTTTCTATGAAATTATAGAACTATTCTATAGCTTATTAAATTCCAGTATAGGAACAAGAACTATAA
>JAVBSK010000414.1:0-4108 GCA_031556755.1 Bacteroidales bacterium
TGTAATATTTCGGTAATCTATGGTTGCGTTGCTTCTATCAGCGCCTGAACGGCGTCCGGATATGCTTGTGCTCCCGTACTGCGGTTAAATATTCCCGAACCATTATTGCCGGTTGCCCCATTGTCCCAATAGAAAGGAACAATTCCGTTGGCTTTAGCGGTTTTCGTGATATAACTCAGGTAGTTGTTACGGGATTCGATATGTTCCGTTTTTCCTTCGGTCAATGCAGCCCGGAACGTAGGTCCGTATTCTCCCAAAATAACGGGGATCCCTTTATCGACAAAATTTGTTTTCATTTTACCAAATTTTTCATCCGCCCAATTTTCTTGTCCGAATGAAGAGACATCTCCGCCGGAGAATTTTCGTCCCCATTGTGTTTTAAATTCGGCTGTGGTTTGCAACGTAAAATCATACGGATCATAGTAATGAACTTCAAGAATCAATCGGTTCACTACATTATCTTTGGGTAACTTGAAATATTGTACCGCCTGGTCGATATTCGTATTATAGGATTGAACCACCAGATTGCGAAAGGCATTTTTACCTCCGGTTGAACGAACGGCATCTACAAACGTTTGATTGTAAGATAACTGGACTTCAATATTTTCGTTCGTCGGATCACTGTATCCGGCATGTACCTCGTTAGTCCCCGCGAAAAGCAAATGTTCGTTGTATTCGATGAAGTGAGTTGCAATCTGTTTCCATAACGCTTTTTGTTTTTTATTGACGGATTCCTGTTTGGCGTAAGTCGGATTTTCTTCTAACCAACCGCCATCCCAGTGAATATTGAGGACGACATACATTTCGTTGTCGATGCAATAATCCACGACTTCTTTTACACGAGCCAACCAACTGTCTTTAATCTTGTAAGTTTCCTGATCTTCGATATATCCATTCCAGGCGCAGGGAATACGGATGGCATTGAATCCTGCCGCTTTGATTGCGTCGATCAATTTTTTATCGGTTTTTGGGTTTCCCCACATGGTTTCGCTTGCGGAAGTAGCGCTGCAAGCTTCTAATGAATTTCCTAAGTTCCAACCGATATTCATTTTAGAAACGAGTACGGCGGCGTCACTGACCATCCCTTGATTATCGGAGGGGACATAGTTTTTTCCTTCTTGAATGATAGTG
Organism: Bacteroidales bacterium; assembly: GCA_031556755.1. Taxonomy (GTDB): domain Bacteria; phylum Bacteroidota; class Bacteroidia; order Bacteroidales; family Azobacteroidaceae; genus JAIRVZ01. Next base: position 1,132 of record JAVBSK010000414.1, read on the forward strand.
ATCGTATCAGTCAGGTTTCCGGACGAAAAAACAGCGATTCCTTCACGTCTTTCATTGGCCGTATTTTCGGTCACAGAGACTTCTACTTTCAATGTTCCGGCTCCTCCCTTTCCGGGAGAAACCTTGACCCAGGGCGCTGCGGTGACGTTCCATCCTGAATTCGCCCGGATCAGGAAAGCCTTGGTTCCCGCTTCGGGCGCGAATTCGAGCGTTTTTGCCACGATTGTTAAATCGGTTGCTTCAGTTTCATCGTTTGAGCATGAAGACATCAAAGTCGGAAAGAATAAACAAAAAAGCAATTGTATATATAACATATTATTTTTCATAAGACTATGTACTGTATTTATTTTGTTTTATCGATGATGCGGAAATTATCGAAGAATGTATTCAATACCAACTTGTCGTCTTCCGTTGCATTTTTGAAGAAGAATCCGATTTCGCCCGTCAGTTTTTTTACATCTGCATAGGTTTTCAAGTCAGTTCCGAAATCGGGAATCGGGATCTCGTAATCCACCCATTTGCCTGGTTGTGAGCCGACTTCAGCTCCTGCACTGTTTTGGTAAGGTCTCCATTCCGGGTTCAGGGAAACGGGAACGGCATCGTGCCAACGCGATCCCATCTGTGTTTGGAAATATCCTTTGTCCAATGGAAATTCCGTATAAAAAGAAAATCTCAAAACCAGGTTACCAGTTGACGTATTGTCCGCGATATTGCCTGGCCATCCGCTGCATCCCATGACGATATTTCCCCACCAATATTGATAAGCTCCGGGTGTCCCGAAGATGCTGATGTATTTTTCGTTGGAGTGGTACGGAGCGGAAGCAGGCGTAGCTGTAGCGATTACGTTGTGATCTCCCCAGGAATACCATCCTTTGGTATCGAGGTCTGCAATGATGTTTTCTACCGGATAGAACGTATGAGGAGAATCATAGGTCGCATCTTTCGTTTTCAATTGCAGTTTTCCTCCTTGAGACGGAATTTCATTTGGCATAGTGAATGAAATTTCGCTGTTGGTGGAATTGATCGTAAAATCGGTAATTTCTTTTCCTCCGGGTAATACAATCTTTTCAATGCCGAAGAAATATTCTCCGGATATGGATACTCTTGTTCCGATGACCGGCATATCCGAGTTGATGGAACGGATAATCGGTGTAGCGGTGGGTTTGAATTCTTTCGAAACCATATCTGTTACACAATGCACTTCGATAGCTCCATCGTACAACGCTTCGGCAGGAATTGTCAACGAAATCTGAGTATAGCTATTGTTTACGGTAAATGCAGCAGCGTCCACATCTCCTTGTTCGCTGTGAAAGACTACTTTTTCCACTTCGTAAAAATTGGCGCCGATGATTAGCAGCGGGTCGCCGGCTTTGGACGGAAGATTGTAGTATAACAGACTGATTGTCGGAGCCGGAGATAAAAACTGAAAATTAAAACGAGCTTCTCCTTTCGATGTTACTATCCTGATTTCATTGGGTAAATCAGGGTTACTCCCTTTCAACGGGATATCTTCCGGAATGGTTACGATCACGCTTTTATCCATTACATAATTGGGATTGAAAGCGACTTTCTGTTCGTTGAAATAAATCTGCTTCAATCCGGTAAAATTTTCTCCTGTCACGACAATCATTTGTCCCGGAAAAGAGCGGGTAAACGTGCTGTCAGGATCGGTTGTTTTCGTTACGGAAGTAATCACCGGCGGTCCAGCGGCTTCGGAGCTTTCATTGTCACAGGATGTAAAAGACAATAGAAGCAGACTGCATATCAGCCCCCGGAACATCCGTTTTACCATTGATTCAATATGTCGTTTCATGACTGTTATGTTTTGATTATTTGTAATAGGGAACCGGTTCTTTTTTCAACAGCGGATTGGAAATGACTTCCGCTTCAGGATAAGGTAAAACCATAGATTGAGCTGTTGCTACGGGTGGAAATTCATACTCTTGTACCAACTTCGGAACCCCGATTCCGTTTTCTTTCGTGTAAGTGTAAGTCGCTCCGCGGTGTTGTGCATTCATGAATGCAAGTACATATTGCGGCTGGAAATAGTAACGGGCGATCAGATCGTACCAGAATTGGCCTTCCACAGCAAATTCGATTCTTCTTTCATAATAAATATCATCCAGTGTAATCGACGGCTTTGCGGGCATTTTGGCGCGAGTACGCACTTTGTTGAAATAAGTCAATGCATTGATATCCGACGTAGAGGGGTTATTTCCCAGGATACTTTCGGCATAAGTCAGATATACATCAGACAACCGGAGCATGTAGGTGGCGATCGGCGCTGACATAATATATACATCTACTTCGGCATCTTCCGTACTTCCGATGATATATTTTTTGCAGGAAGCCTGTTCTGTATTTGTAAAAGTATATCCGCCTTTGCTTTTGTATAATTCGGGATAGTGGGTCCCCACTGTCATAAAAGTGGCGTTTCTGCGAATGGTATCTCTGTCTTCGTATGTCCTCAACAAGTCGTAGGAAGCCCAGGCCATGTTCCATCCGTCACCTTTTCCGGAGAAATTTTCACTGGCTAAATAGGCTTGGGTAGGATTTCCCTGTCCCCAATAATTATTGGTAACGTTCCATTGCAAAGCAAAAAGACTTTCGGAGTTGTTATTATTTTTCGCAAAAAACAAATCGGGGTAGTTATTCATTAATTTGTAACCGTAGGTTTCGCTGTTGAGGCAAACCTCTTCGGCGTATGCTTTGGCTTTATCTAAATATTCCTGTTTTCTAGAACCTCCATTGTCATATCCTGAATAGGTTAAATAGACTTTTGCGAGTAGCCCTTTGGCCGACCATTGCGTCACTCGTCCGGGGCTATCTTTGACCGGAAGATGCTGAGAGGCAAATTCCAGATCTTCGATGATGAAGCGATAAACATCTTTTACGGGATTCAGGGGAACAATGGGGTTACTTGCGATTTTAATATTGTCTTCAATGATGATAACAGGCCCCCACAAACGTACCAGAT
>JAVBSK010000394.1:0-10429 GCA_031556755.1 Bacteroidales bacterium
TTCTCAATAAAGCCTTATCCCGAAAAATAAAAATCTGAAGAAAGTGATATTCTGACTATATATGAAGATTCTGACGGAGAATTATGGATGGGAACCTGGTCGTCGGGATTAGCTTGTTTAGATAAATCGACTCATAAATTCAGATTTTATTTTGATCAGTATCAGACTCCTTATATCACTCATATCCGTTGCATTTATGAATATGAAAAGTCAAAACTGTATATAGGAGCTGATGACGGACTTTATTCATTCGATAAAAAAACAAAAGAATGTACGCGTATTGATAGACCCAAAGATACGAATAGCTTAAGCGACCAGAATGTATATTCTATTTTAAAAGATACAGAAGGAGGTTTCTGGTTTGGAACTTATTTTGGTGGTGTGAATTATCTTTCTCCTAATAATAATAAAATTCAGCATTATTATCCGGGATTTTATCCTCATTCATTGTCTGGAAAAGCTGTCAGTGAATTTTGCGAAGATCCTGCTGGAAATCTTTGGATAGCTACTGAAGACGGAGGGCTCAATTATTTCAACATACAAACTAAAACGTTCAGAACATATCTGCCTCAATCCGGAAAGAACGGCCTGAGTTACCATAACATCCATTCTCTTGCTTTAGACGGGGATAAACTCTGGATAGGAACATTCTCACGAGGAATAGATGTCCTTGACCTGAAAACAAATACTTTCAGAAACTACCTGCACAATAAGAAGGACTCAACAACAGTCAATGATAATTGCATATTTTCTATTTATGTTTCTTTCTCCAAAGATATTTATGTAGGGACACCTTTTGGATTGAATAAGTATAATCCAGTATCCGATAACTTTATAAGAATAAACGAAGTTTCCGGATTTGTCCAGGATATCAAAGAAGATTATATGGGTAATCTTTGGATCGCATCATATGGAAATGGTGTCTTCCTGTATAACTACCAAAACAGGAAATGGAAGAATTATAAACACAATCCGAAAGATAAAAATTCTATTAGTTTTGATAAGGTAATTTGTATTTCTATCGACGACAAGCAACGCTTATGGTTTGGTACTGAAGGAGGCGGATTTTGTAAATATAACTATGATACAGATAATTTTTCGACCATTGATTCCCGGAACGGACTCCCGAATAATGTTATATATGGACTCCTGGATGATCAATATGGAAATCTATGGGTGAGTTCCAATGGAGGAATTTCCAAAGTGAACCTGAATTCAATGGAAATAAAAACCTACACAAAAGAAGATGGTCTGCAAAGTAATCAGTTTAATTATAAATCAAGTTATAAATCTGTAGGCGGATTTTTTTATTTTGGAGGAATCAATGGATTTAATGTATTCAATCCGGATAATTTAGATAAAAACCGATTTTCTCCTCCAGTCGTAATTACTCAAATGGAAATACTGAACGACGAACAACCACAAAAAATCAGTCTCTCACAAAAAATTAAACTAAAGTATAACCAGGCTTCATTTTGCATTCATTTTGTCAGCTTAAGCTATCAGGCTCCGGAAAAAAATCAATATGCTTATATGATGGAAAATCTGAACTCCAAATGGACAAACATTGGAAAACAAAAAAGCATTTCTTTTATTGACTTATCTCCGGGAGAATATATGTTCAGGGTAAAAGGGTCCAATAATGATGGTGTATGGAGTGTTTTCGATCAATCAATCGAAATTGTCATCCTTCCCCCATTCTGGGAAAGCACCCTGGCATATATTACTTATTGCTTGCTCTTTTTTATTGTTATCTATTTCCTGATCCGCTATTATATCCTGAAGGTAAGGGAAAAACAGCAACAACAACTGGAAGAATATAATATGGAAAAAGAAAAAGAAATGTATAATTCTAAATTTAACTTCTTTACCAATATAGCTCATGAGATAAGGACTCCGGTGAGCTTGATCAAAGCTCCTTTGGAATGTATCTTAAGTTCCGGAGACGGCAAGCCGGAAACTAAAGAAAATCTTTCCATTATTGAGAAAAATACGGATCGCTTACTCGATTTGATCAATCAATTATTAGACTTCCGGAAAATTGAAAATAATGTTTACAAACTAAAATTTGAAAAGGAAAATATCAATGAGATTCTTTCGGAAATATGCTTTAGATTTAAAACAGCAGCAATAAGCAAAAATATAAAAATCGACTTGCACTTACCGGAACAAATCTTCTATGTCAATCTGGATAAAGAAGCTATTACAAAAATAATCAGTAATTTATTAACTAATGCACTAAAATTTGCAAAAAATCAGATTGATATTTTACTGACCGAATATACTGATGGTAAAACTAAATTGATGGAAATTATCGTTCAGGATGATGGTATCGGTATTCCGGAAGAATTTAGTGAGAAAATCTTCGAACCGTTCTTTCAGATAGAAAACAATGATACAATCAGCCGAAAAAAAGGTACCGGAATCGGTCTGGCACTTGTAAAACAACTAATAGAACGACACGATGGAACAATCAACCTGAAACAAGGAGCAAATTGCGGAGCTTGCTTTGTCGTTCGAATTCCTGAACATAAAAAAGAAAATAATATAAATCCGGAACTAATATCTGAATCTTCAGATGCTTTACCTGAAGAGTTGATCAATTCTAAAGAATATAAAGAAAAAAATAAATTTCATATTCTGATCGTAGAAGATAATGAAGAACTGAAAGTATTCCTGAGACAGAATTTAAGCTCAGAATACCAAATCGATGTCGCCGGGAATGGCAAAGAAGCCATTCATTTGCTGGCAAAAAAATTATTTGATCTGATCGTATGCGACATTGTTATGCCGGTAATGGATGGTTTGGAATTTGCCAGATATGTGAAACAAAGCGAAGTGTTTTGTCATATTCCATTGGTTTTGTTATCAGCAAAAACCGACATACAGACAAAAGTGGAAGGACTTGAATTCGGAGCTGACAGTTCTATGGAAAAACCTTTTTCAATAGCTTTTTTCAAAGCTCAGATTGCAAGCCTGATTGAAAACCGGATGAAGATTATGGAACGCTTTTCTAATTCTCCTGTAATTCCTTATGGTACAATTGCTTTCGGTAAAAAGGACGAAGAATTTCTTGCCCGCTTGAACGAAGAAATAGAACAGAATCTTTTGGATGAGAATTTTTCGATTGAAAAATTAGCCTCCGCACTATCAATGAGCCAATCAAATTTACAGAGAAAAATAAAAGGAATTTCCGGAATGGTTCCTAATGATTATATTCGGGTTGTCAAACTTAAAAAGGCGACTCAGTTATTGATGCAGGGAGAATACCGGATTAACGAGATCTGTTATATAGTAGGATTTAGCAGTCCGTCCTACTTTTCGAAATGTTTTCAAAAACAGTTTGGTATGCTTCCTAAAGATTTTGTAAAATCGCTTGAAGAAAAAACCGAGCAATAAACATCATATTTAATTAGATCATAAAAAATAGTCTTATTTTTATCAGTGCAGGCAAGGAATTGATATGCCTAATGGAGATCTTGTTCATCAAAAAAACAGCAAATCAAATTATAATATCAAAATAACATTATTAAGTCTTATATTTGAACTCAAAAACGCCATAATATGTTGCAAAGAGATTATATCTTGAGGTTGATACAGTTATTCTTTGATGCCATCGCTAAATTTCTTCACTCCAAAGAAGGTAAAGATCCGGAACTCCTTCGTTTGGAGTTAGACGGATTTTATAAGACCTTTCTGAAATTTTCCCCGAATCACTTTCAGAACTTAAGTATTGAGGAAATCATTTATTCTTTTAACGATGAAGAAAGGTTGATTAAAATTGAAATTCTTGCCGAATTGTTTTACCAGGAAGCTATTTTACAGAAAGAAACCAACGAACAATTATTAAAAAAATCCTTGTTGCTACTAAACTTTGTTGACCTAAACAGCGACGTTTTTTCAATTGACCGTCAATGGAAGATCAATAGAATAGAAGACCTACTACATTAAAAATAGGATTCTCCTCCGTCAAAAAAAATGACATTTTTGAACATTTTAACCCATAATTCATAATCTGAAGGCATACGAATCCTGTACAAATTTAAAGATGCTCCCCAAAGACATATCATTTTATTTAGTCTGGATGAAGACAGAAAGCTGTGAAGAAATACATCAGTCTAAAAAAATAATACCAGTCACAATATATTATCCAGGGGGGCGTTATCTATATGTAATCTTTAATAAAAAATATTTAGCCTATGAAGTATGTATCTACTCCTAATGATTGTAAGAAAAATAAGATGGTGACAAGCAAAGAAACAAGAGTGCAGACTCCAAGCAATCAAACGTTGACTTTCATTATGCAGTTTGCAAAAAGTTATCATGTGGAAAAAAAATTACCATTAGAACTTTCAGGACTCTCATTAAATTAATGCGTAACTTATTTTCTAATGAACAAACTGATTTAGTTCAACGGAATGTGGGTAAATTCGATTACTCTGTGTTATCTTTGCAGAAAAACCGATAAGTATGTCTTGTAAAATAGCCCCATCCCTTCTGTCTGCAGACTTCTTGCATCTGGAAAAAGACTTGGAAATGATCAATCAGAGTGAAGCCGATTGGTTACATTTGGATGTGATGGACGGAGTTTTTGTTCCTAACATATCGTTGGGTTTTCCTGTTATTGAACAAGTTGCAACTGTCTGTCAAAAACCGATGGACGTACACCTGATGATTGTAGAACCGCAAAAGTTCATTCATCAGCTTCAATGCGTGGGTGCATTCATGATGAATGTACATTATGAAGCCTGCTTACATCTTCATAAAACAATCTGGGGAATTAAAGAAGCCGGAATGAAAGCCGGGGTTACCTTGAATCCTCATACTCCCATCGAGTTATTGGAAGATATCATTCAAGACATTGATATGGTGTTGTTGATGTCGGTGAATCCAGGATTCGGTGGTCAGAAATTCATTCCTCATTCGTTGGATAAAGTAAGACGATTAAAAGAGATGATTGTCCGGAAAAACCTAGACACGCTTATTCAGGTAGACGGAGGAGTAAATCTGGAAAACGGAAAACAATTGATTTCCGCCGGTGCGGATGTGCTGGTCGCCGGAAATTTCATTTTCAAATCTCCCGACCCGGTTGAAACGATCAGAAGAATGAAAGAAATAGGATGATGAAATGGAAGAAATGAAAAAATAGACATTTTTTTATTCTTTAATTATCAATAGACCTTTATGTACCAAACCTTACTGAGAATGCCTTTCCTGAGGCTTTCACTTCCTTGTATATTGGGAATACTTGTCCAATATTATACAAATATCTCTTATCTGGTCATTGCTTTTTCCGGATTTGGTTTACTGTCTATAATTTGTCATCTGATTTTAAAAGACAAATATGCTTATCGTCACCTTTTCGGTATCGGTATCTTTTGCTTATTTTTTTCCTTATCCTGTTTGCTCACTAAACAAGAACTGGAAGCTAGTAGTTGGGATTATCCTATCGAAAAATGTACTTACAGGCTGAAAATACTCGAAGATCCGACCGCAAAATCCCGGAGTTTTCAATGTAAAGTACGGATAGAATCTACGGAAACAAATTCCGGATGGAAACGGATCAATAAAAAGGCGATTGTATATATCCCCAAAGATTCTCTGTCCGGCTCATTGAAAGCCGGAGACTTTTTAACATCCAATATCCGGTTGGAAAAACCCCGACAATTCGTCTCCGGTTCTTCTTTTGATTACGTTACTTACCTGAAAAACAAAGGATATGCATGCATAGGTTATGTGTCTTGCGGAGATTGGTCTTTAACGGTAGAACAGAATTGGTCTTTTCCCGATTTGAAAATTGAAGCGCTGACTTGTCAAAGATATTTATTGAACCGGTTGAAAAAAATACTTCCCGGGGACGAAGAGTATGGAATCGCAGCGGGAGTTCTGTTCGGAAGTAAAGAAGCATTAAATGATGAATTGAAAAATGCTTTTTCAGCAACGGGTGGAGCGCATGTGCTGGTCGTCAGCGGACTGCATGTTGCTATTCTGTACGCCCTTTTGTTTTTCCCATTCAAATTCTTAGGAAACGGACGAAAAATCAAGCGTCTCCGTCAGATACTCATTTTGCCATTGATGTGGGGTTTCGCATTCATTACCGGACTAACCCCTTCTGTAGTGAGAGCAACTACCATGTTTTCATTCTATGGCTTGTCGGAGATCATCGGTAAAAAAGCATTCTCCCTGAATACGGTAAGCGTTTCTGCTTTCCTGATGTTGATCCATAGCCCTTTATATCTGTTTGACGTAGGATTTCAATTGAGCTTTTTCGCTGTTTTTGCAATCATTACTTTGAATCCTTTGCTTCAGGGGTTATTTGAAAGTAAAAATCCATTGATTAATTACATATGGTCTTTACTGACCGTTTCCACATCCGCACAAATAGGTACGGCTCCTTTGTGTATTTATTATTTTCATCAGTTTCCATTGGTTTTCCTGTTGACGAATTTATTTGTTATTCCTTTAGTAACTATCATTTTAGTTGAAGTTTTAGTGTATGTAACAATCTCCTGCTTTTGGAATATTCCGGATTTTCTGGTGACTCCTCTGCATTTCACCCTCCGTATTTTTATGGATGGAATCAAAAAAATCATGAATATACCGTATGCATGTGTGACTGATTTATTTATCGATTACCAAGGGGTTATTTCTCTCTACTTTTCGCTTTTTCTATTGATTCTTCTGTTTTTTCGTAAAAAAATTGTCTACGTCTATATGCTTGCATTGCTTGTTCTCTTCCAAGTAATTCATTACCTTTGAGGCCGGAAAAGGGAATGAAGAGCATGAGGAAAATGAAAGAATGAAGGACTGAAAAGCGTAATGAAAAAATGCAATAATTTCTTTCATGATTTTAATTATATAAACAGATGATTTCTAAAATTATAGCTGAAGAAAAAATACAAAAAGCCCAGACATATGTGGAAAAGGCTGACAAGATAGTTATTGTCACACATATTTCTCCGGACGGAGATGCCATTGGATCATCTCTGGGACTTTATCATTTCTTGTTGGAGATGGATAAACAAGTCAATGTGATTGTTCCGAATGATTTTCCCGATTTCTTAAAATGGATGAAAGGCGCCCACGATATTATCATTCATGAAAAAAGTCCCGAAATTGCCAATGAAACCATTTCCGCTGCAGAATTGATTTTCTGTTTGGATTTCAATGTGTTAAAAAGAATTGAAAAAGTGGAACCGGCTGTCAGACAGGCGACCGCTAAGAAAGTTATGATTGATCATCACCTGGATCCCGGAGATTTCTGCAACGTAACAATTTCCTATCCACAGATCTCTTCTACCAGTGAACTGGTTTTTCGTTTTATCTGCCGGATGGGATATTTCGAGTCAATGAACAAATATAGCGCCGAAGCGATTTATGCAGGGATGATGACGGACACCGGTGCATTTACCTATAATTCAAATAATCCTGAAATCTATTTTATTGTTGGAGAATTAATCAAAAAAGGGATTAATAAAGACGAAATATACTCTCTTGTTTATAATCATTCAAGTGTTGACCGATTGAGATTACAGGGATATGTTATTTATGAAAAAATGAGATTTATTCCCGAATACCGAACGGCTTTGATCACATTGTCTCATCAGGAACTGGAACGATTCAACTTCAAAAAAGGAGATACGGAAGGCTTTGTCAACATCCCATTGAGCGTAGATAATATTATTTTTTCTGTGTTTATCAAGGAAGAAAAAGGTTTTGTGAAAATCTCTCTCCGTTCAAAAGGAAACTTTCCCTGTAATAAGTTTGCTGCGGAGCAGTTCAATGGAGGAGGTCATTTAAATGCTTCAGGAGGGGAATTTTTCGGTTCATTCGCCGATGCCATTAAACATTTTGAAAAAGTTCTGCCCTTGTACGAGGGGTTTATCTCAAATTACAAGAAGTGAGTCAGGAATAATTCCTGCATTTTTTATAACTGCTTTAGATGAAGCGTTCAATAAATCAGTCATTTTTTCGCGATAACATAATCCAGGTAAACTAGGCTTCTGTCTATTGCTTATCAAAAATGTTCATTAACTTTGTCAAGATTTTGACATTAAAACTCCAAAAGATGAAAAATTTATTCTTGTTCGTTGCTATGCTTATTGCCGCCAGTGCGTTCTTCGCCTGCAACGATGAAAAAACACCCCAGGAACTGATGAAAGAAGAAAAAAAGGCGATTGAACATTTTATCACCCAAAACGAATTCATCATCACAGCGGATACCTCTAAGATGAAGGAGGAGAGAACATACTACAAAACGCCCGACGGCTTATACCTGCATGTCATTAATCCCGGGAACGGAAACAAAGCGAAATACAGAACAGAAGTCTACGCCCGTTTCAAAGACGCCGTATTATTCAAATCCGATACCATCAAATTTTCAAATACGGATGTGGCAAATGCTCCGGAAACATTTTTGTATCAATATTCATATGCCTCATCCAATCATGCGGGACCCGGCTGGGACATTGCTTTGTCCTATGTCAGCGAAAACGGAGAAGTGAGTATGATTGTTCCGTCTTCACTCCGGAATTCATATTACCAATCTTCCTATAGTCCTATCTACTACGGGTCTGTCAAGTTCCGTTTCTATTAAATTCAATAACAACTAAACATATAAAGATAATTATGTCCTTGATTAAATCTATATCCGGAATCCGGGGAACTATCGGAGGGAGAACCGGAGACAGTTTGACGCCTGTGGATGTCGTCAAATTTACGGCAGCATACGCTACCTTAATTCGTTTAAAGAAACAATCTGCGTCTAACAAAATTATTGTCGGTCGTGATGCCCGTTTATCCGGAGAAATGGTAAAAAGTCTGGTAATTGGTACGTTGAATGGAATGGGATTTGATGTCGTAGATATTGATTTCGCAACTACTCCGACAACGGAAGTCGCCGTCACTCTGGAAAATGCAGCCGGAGGGATCATTCTGACTGCGAGTCACAATCCCAAACAATGGAATGCATTGAAGTTGTTGAATGAAAAAGGAGAATTTCTGAATGCAGCCGAAGGACAGGAAATACTGAAGATTGCAGAAACTGAAGATTTCAACTTTATTGATGTTGATAATTTAGGACATACAACAGTTGATTATACTTATACTCAAAAGCATATCGAGCATGTGCTTGGCTTGGATCTGGTTGATGTGGAAGCTATTCGGAAAGCCAATTTCACCGTGGCGATTGACTGTGTAAATTCAGTCGGAGGAATTGCTATTCCCGCACTCTTGAATGCTCTGGGAGTTGAAAATATTCTCGGAATTAATTGTGAACCGACCGGACATTTTGCTCACAATCCGGAACCTCTTCCTGAACATTTGACGGAAATTTCAGATCTGATGCAGACCGCTAAAGCCGATGTCGGTTTTGTCGTAGATCCAGATGTAGATCGCCTGGCTATCATTTGCGAGGACGGCAGTATGTTCGGAGAAGAATATACATTGGTTTCCATTGCGGATTATATCCTTCAACGTACACCTGGAAATACCGTATCCAATCTCAGTTCGACGCGCGCATTGCGGGATATAACCCAAAAGAATGGAGGAAAATATGAAGCTGCTGCTGTCGGAGAAGTCAATGTCGTTGAAAAAATGAAAGCGACTCATGCTGTTATTGGCGGAGAAGGTAACGGAGGAATTATTTACCCTGCAAGTCATTATGGTCGCGATGCTTTGGTGGGAATCGCATTGTTTCTGACTCAACTGGCTCAATCAGGAAAGAAAGTCAGTGGGTTGCGCGCTTCTTACCCTTCTTATTTCATGGCGAAACAGAAAGTGGAGTTGACTCCGGAGACTAATATAGACGTCGTATTGTCGGAAGTGAAGAAAAAATACGCAGAATATCCAGTAAACGATATCGATGGCGTAAAAATTGACTTCCCTGATAGGTGGGTACATCTCAGGAAATCAAATACGGAGCCAATTATACGAATTTATACGGAAGCGCCAACCATGCAAGAAGCAGAAACATTGGCGGCGGAAATTAAAAAAGTATTAATGTAAACGGAGAACCGTGACACGGATAATGTAATTTTCTGTTCACCGTTTCGCAAATTAAAAACATGGCAAAAGAATTAAAAGAACTGACATCAAGGGAAGAAAATTATTCCCAATGGTATAACGACCTGGTGATCAAAGCTGACCTGGCGGAGAATTCAGCGGTACGCGGATGTATGGTAATCAAGCCTTATGGCTATGCGATTTGGGAAAAAATGCAACGTTATTTGGATGATATGTTCAAAGAAACCGGACATGTCAACGCTTATTTTCCTTTGTTTATACCCAAATCATTTTTAAGCAAAGAAGCCGACCATGTGGAAGGTTTTGCCAAAGAATGCGCAGTGGTAACACATTATCGTTTGAAAAACGATCCGAACGGGAAAGGTGTTGTGGTAGACCCCGAAGCCAAACTGGAAGAGGAACTGAT
>JAVBSK010000207.1:0-12695 GCA_031556755.1 Bacteroidales bacterium
GCAAACGTCCGGCGTCAACATTCCGCTTCACCAATTCATCCAGACCGGGTTCATAGATAGGAATCTGTCCGTTCAACAAAGACTGGATTTTTTCCTCATTTATATCTACACAGGTGACATCAATCCCCATTTCGGCAAAACAAGCACCTGAAACAAGGCCGACATAACCGGTTCCCACAATCGCAATATTCATAATCTACGAAGTATAATTCAATTTTTATTTTCCTGTTAATTCGTATCAGGAAAAAAGACTATATCCCAATTTCGGATGAAAAAGCCTGATATACCAAAGGTTCGTCACTCCCATCAAAGAGCAGCTAAGAACCAATAGAACAACGAATTACATATAATAAGAATACAAACTTCTTCTTAGCAAATGCATGTAAGATTCAGTTTATACTGATAATGATTAAGGAATTGGATATATATCAATGAGATAATACGTCTATGAAATAAAAATCACCGGGTTGAGTGATACATCTTCTCATAATATTTTTCATATTCTCCGCTTGTCACTTCATCCAACCAGTATTGATTATCCAAATACCATTTTACTGTTTTCTCTATTCCCTCTTCAAATTGCAGACTGGGCTCCCAACCCAACTCGTTTTTTAATTTGGAGGAATCTATCGCATAACGCAAGTCATGTCCCGCCCTGTCTGTCACATAGGTTATCAGTTGTTCAGAAGCTCCTTCTTCCCTACCCAGTAATTTATCGACGGTTTTTATAATTACTTTGATCAAATCAATGTTTTTCCACTCATTAAAACCTCCGATATTGTATGTTTCAGCAATCTTTCCTCTATGGAATATCACATCAATCGCACGGGCATGATCTTCCACATATAACCAATCCCGAACATTTTCTCCTTTTCCATACACCGGAAGGGGTTTATTGTGACGAATATTATTGATAAATAAAGGAATTAATTTTTCCGGGAACTGGAAAGGCCCGTAATTGTTAGAACAATTGGTAACAATGGCAGGCATTCCAAAAGTATCATGAAAAGCGCGTACGAAATGGTCGCTTGAAGCTTTTGATGCAGAATAAGGCGAATGAGGATCATATTTGGTTGTTTCAACAAAAAAGCCTTCTTCTCCTAAAGATCCGTATACTTCATCCGTGGATATGTGATAGAAAAGTTTTCCGTTCCACTCCCCATTCCAATAGTGCTTGGCTGCTTGCAAAAGGGATAAAGTACCCATCACGTTCGTTTGAGCAAATGTAAAAGGATCTTTGATAGAACGATCAACATGGCTTTCTGCGGCCAGATGAATAACTTGTTCTATCTGATATTTCTCAAAAATGCTTAATATCGTATTGAAGTCACAAACATCCGCCTTCTCGAATATATAATTAGGCTTATCTTCTATGTCTTTTAAATTAGAAAGATTTCCCGCATAGGTTAACTTATCTAAGTTAACTATACGATACTCAGGATATTTATTCACGAACAGACGAACAACATGAGATCCGATAAATCCAGCACCGCCAGTTATAAGAATACTTTTCATAATATTTTGTTGTGCTTAAACGCACAAAGGTCGAGCTTTTTTGTCTAAAAACAAAACTTTCGGATAAAATAACGCAAAAAAGAGAAGTGTTTAAATTATGAATTACGAATTTAGAAATACGTTAAAGAGATAATGTGCCAATATGCCAATGGATTAGTTATGAGTTACAAGGACATTCATGAATATCAACTTTCAGTTGTCAATTCAAAAAGAATAACAAAACAGCACACAGAATAAACCGATAAAAAGCGAAGAAAATGGACACTGAAAATCATGTCGATTCACTCCATGTGCTATCTTTATTCTAAAAAGGGATCGGTCAGAAAGATGATTTCACGACACAAGGCAATTTATATTTGCTTACCTGACCTTCCTGAGAAATGATTTCCACATAGACAATATATACTCCCGATGAAAGGGATTGACCCGTTTGATCTTTTCCATTCCAGACAAAACTCCCTTCCCTTCCCAGCAATTCATTATCAGCAAGCTCATTGACCAATTTTCCCATGGTGTCATAAATCAAAACCCGGCAACGATTACCTGAAGTTGGCAATTGGTAATGAATTTCATACATAGAGATAGAGACATCCGAATTGATAAAAACATCATTATTTATCGGGGGCAAATCTGTCGGATTCATCTGGGAATTAGCATATCCCGGCGTTCCGTAACCGGAGTCAGAAGAGGCGGATGTCCAATTCCGGATATCGCTGGTCGGTTGATTAAAATCAATACGTTCCAACGCAACCCCTTTCTTGTTTGAAATATTCGAGTTATACATCTTGTCGGTATATGCCAATTCATCTACAATACTATTTGCTTGATTATTAATCAAAACTACCGTTCCTGAAGTTTGAGTGAAGGACGGCATTACGGGTAACTCTATGACCAAAGCATCAGGTTTACAAGTATAAAAATTACAAACTTTATCTTTGCTTTGGGTGATCAATACATATTCTTTCGGATATAAGAATTTTCGTTCTGAAGATAAGGCATAGGCCTTATTCAATGAACCATCGGTATTTTTACGGGTTGCAACACTTAAATAAGCCAATTCAATATTTTTATCCGAGCGGTTATACAGTTCCAGGTATTCATTACTATCCACAAAGGGATTGGGAACTAATTCATTGATTATCACATCCAGTGAATCTGCATTGTAACCGATACCGATTTGAACGACTTGATCACTGGGCATGTTGAATCCCGACAGGTCGACAAGTCCAGGGAAACTCAGTTTTATCAATTCTCCCTGGGGAGGTATTTGTTTCAATTTCAATCTTAATTCCGTTCCCTGGGGATAATTAGCGGATAGATAATCAATTTCAAATCCATCCGTATCAAACGAATAGGAGTTTTTATCCGATAAACGGCTCCTTTCCATCGGTTTGGAAAATACAACTGTCAACGTATCACCGATTCCCTGATTGGATGAAATAATTACCGGAAATTCCTGATCCGGGTTGGGTGAATCAACAGAATTGAGCAATCCCGGCGTTCCGTCTTCTACTTCGGATGCTTTCCAGTTAGAGGCAGAATGACTTTGATTCCGGGGATCTATAGATTCCAAAGAAAATCCTCCGGAGGATACTTTATCCTCATTCCGGTACATTTTTTCATTGTATTCAAACCAATCCACTAACAGGCCGA
This sequence comes from Bacteroidales bacterium, assembly GCA_031556755.1. Lineage (GTDB taxonomy): Bacteria > Bacteroidota > Bacteroidia > Bacteroidales > Azobacteroidaceae > JAIRVZ01. The sequence goes on from JAVBSK010000207.1 coordinate 3,169, forward strand.
GGTCTGTATCCAGCCTCAACAATTTCCCGCCATTGGAAAGCGTCGGAAACGAAGAAACGCCCAAGGCTTTACCTTCAGGAAAACTTGCAACAGCCGTTGTTTTGCACAAAACAAGATAAGAATATGGTTCAAAAGTCTTTTCCGCCAACAGATAAGGTTTATCTCCATAATAAATTTTCCATCCTTTCAATTGAAAAGTTTTATCCGAAGTATTGTACAGTTCTATATATTCCGGATTGTCTCCCGAAGGTTTAGCCATGATTTCGTTGATAATCACATCTCCATGATCAGGGATAACAGAATCCGTATCAGGCAAAGTATCGTCTTCTTCTATTTTACTGATATTCAAGTCATCAAAGAAAAAGTGTTCGTTCCGGGTAGTCGTATAAACACAAACCAATCCGAAAGCCTGGCTTTCAGGAAACTTTGAGATCAGACATGTCCCTTCTCTGACAAAATCGCTTTCTTCAGGCAATTTCGAATAAAGCGTAAAATTACCTTGTTTATCCAACGTAATTTTTATCTGTGCTGTAAAAACATCCAGATCCGTTCGTTTGGACGTTCCACTGATCAGGGATGTCGTTTTTGTTCCTTCCTGATAATACAAACAGATATTTTTATTCGTATTCCCTATTTTCACATAATAACCATCTCCCGACAGATCAGCATTTGCATCAGACAAATAAATTTTCATGTAATTCGAAGTTGTCGGATTGAAATTCATTTTCACCCCAAACTCCCAGGAAGTGTTTCTGAGTCTCATCGATGGGATTGACAAGTACGCCGTTCCGCTTTCTTTCGGAGCGGTTAATTGCAATTGCAAATCCTGATTGATTTTGAACTTGGATTCATTTCCGTTCCAAACCGGATTTTGAGTAAAATCACCATCAGAGAAATTGTCTGAGACTTGAGCATAAGTACCCAGGAAAGACGCCAGAAAGAGCGCCAGGAAAAACAATGTTTTCATAGAAATCTGAATTTTGTTTTGATTAATAAATATTATAATTTTGCAGCCCATGTAGGCTGTCTGGTTTTTGGTCTTGATCAATTCTAATGACCACAAAGATATGGCTTATTTTTTAAAAACAAAATTTTGTATAAGAAAAATGAAAGTAGCAATTGTTGGTGCAAGCGGCGCTGTAGGACAAGAGTTCCTTCGCGTACTGGAGGAAAGAAATTTCCCTATGGATGAATTAATTCTTTTCGGTTCTGCAAGAAGTGCAGGCAGCGTTTACACATTCAAGGGTAAACAGATTACGGTTAAAGAATTGAAACACAACGATGATTTCAAAGGAATAGATATCGCTTTCACCTCTGCGGGAGCGGGAACTTCCAAAGAATTTGCAGAAACGATTACAAAATACGGGGCTGTCATGATAGACAATTCAAGCGCTTTCAGGATGGATGCAGATGTTCCGTTGGTTGTACCGGAAGTGAACGCAGAAGATGCCAGAAAACGTCCAAGAGGAATCATCGCCAATCCGAACTGCACGACCATTCAAATGGTTGTAGCCTTGAAACCTATCGAACAATTGTCCCACATCAAACGCGTCCATGTAGCAACTTACCAGGCTGCATCCGGAGCCGGAGCTGCCGCGATGGACGAACTGGCCAACCAATACAAACAAATCACTAGGGAAGAAACTCCCACGGTGGAAAAATTCGCCTATCAGTTGGCTTACAACCTGATTCCTCAGGTAGATGTATTCACTGACAACGGATACACCAAAGAAGAAATGAAAATGTTTCACGAAACTCGTAAAATCATGCATTCGGACATAGAAGTCAGTGCAATGTGCGTACGCGTACCTGCTCTTCGCGCTCACTCCGAAGCGATTTGGGTAGAAACAGAACGTCCCGTCTCCGCAGAAGAAGCGCGTACTGCCTTTGAAAAAGCGGAAGGTGTAATCGTTCAGGATAATCCTTCTGAAAAAATATATCCGATGCCTTTGTTCGTCGCCACCAAAGATCCTGTTTTCGTCGGACGTATCCGTAAGGATATTTCCAACCCCAACGGACTCTCTTTCTGGTGCGTGGGAGATCAGATCAAGAAGGGTGCCGCATTAAATGCCGTACAAATCGCAGAATACCTGATCAGGGAAAAGGCGTTGTAGGGAATGGAAAAATGAAAGGAATGAAGTGATTAAAAGAATAAAATTTGAGTTCTTGAGTCTTTGTGGCTATAAATAATTAATGTGGCCACGAAGACGCCAAGGTGTTTCCTTAGTTATTTTTTAATAAAATATTTCATTTTATCTTTGCCGATTATCCAAACTTAGATATTTTTGCAAAAAGAAACTCTACTTTCATATACCGGTATCTAATGATTAAATTTCTTCTTCTCCTATATCAGATATTTGTTTGGTTTCCGATTCTTTTGGTTACAACTCTGTTGACTGCTCTCTCCACGACAGTCGGGTGTTTGCTCGGAGGAGAAAAAATCTTTTCTTATTATCCGGGAATGATCTGGTCGAGAATTACCTGTATTACGTCTTTTTGTCCCATCAAGGTCATTGGCAGAGAATTTATCGACAGCAAAAAGTCATACGTATTCGTCGCCAATCACCAGGGGGCTTTCGATATTTTTCTCGTCTATGGTTACCTGGGACAGCCCATCAAATGGATCATGAAACAAAGTTTACGTAAGATTCCGCTGGTTGGTAAAGCTTGTGAATCCGCAGGGTTTATTTTTGTAGACAGTTCAAGCCCACAGGCTGCGGCTAAAACGATTACCCAAGCCAAGGAAAGGCTCAAAAACGGCGCTTCCGTCTTTCTTTTCCCGGAAGGTTCCAGAACCAAAAATGGCGCTTTGGGAACTTTCAAAAAAGGAGCATATCAAATGGCTTTGGATCTGAAATTGCCTATTGTTCCCATCACCATCAACGGTTCTTTTCATGTGATGAAAAAAGATACGTTTGTTTTGACTCCGCACAAGATGGAACTGATTATCCATGAAGCCATTGAGACCGAAAATTTATCAACAGAAAATATCAGGGAAATTGCCGTAAATATCAAGAAGTTACAAACTGTTTCAAGGGAAATAATTGCTAAAGACCTGAAGCCGATCGTTGTCTCATAGCTTCAAAAGTCAATACTGCAGTGGAGACGGAAACGTTCAGAGAATCTATTTTTCCCCGCATCGGTATCTTGATTCTCTCATCCGCATTTTCCAACCAAAAACCAGTCAGTCCGTCGGCCTCTGTACCCATAATGATTGCAGACGGAGGACAAAAATTCACCTTATCATACAACTCTGAGGCTTGCAATTCTGCTGCATACATACGTATTTTCCGTTTCCTCATAAAATCAAATGCTTCCTGATTGGAACAAACAGCTATATGAACAGTGAAAAGACAGCCTACGCTCGAACGCACAACATTGGGATTATAAACATCCGTATGAGGGTCACAGACAATAACCGCATCGACGGCGGCGGCATCTGCCGAACGAAGGATAGCTCCCAGGTTTCCGGGTTTTTCCACCGCTTCCAACACAATCAGGAAAGGATTTTCCGGTAATAGCAGGTCGGATAACTGATGTGGTTCAGGTTGCGTCAAGGCCAATAAACCGTCCGATTTTTCCCGGTAAGCAATCTTGGAGAAAATTTCTTCTGTTACCTCAAAAAGAATATCAGGATTGAGTTTATCCAACACTTCAGGATATTCCGTTTTGGCAAACAAGGCAGGACAGATAAAAACGGAGTCCAGACAATAGCCTCCTTCCAAAGCCAGCATAATCTCCCGGGCTCCTTCTATCAGGAATAAGTGCTGCTCTTTCCTTTCTCTGGCTTTTGAAGCCAGTTTGCAGATATTTTTAATTTTCGGATTCTGAAGGCTTATTATTTTTTCCATTATTACTTCAGTGAACAGGAAGATTACGGATGTCAATAAACTATGATTTCAACTCTTTGCCTTTGACAATCGCAACATAAAGTTGTAAAATAGCGGAAATCGCAAGAAAAAGCACCCATTCATTTTGGTTCTTGAACATCAGATATGAAGAAAATGGCAGAAGTATGGCGGCAATCGCTTCCTGAACATTCAAACGTTTGACCCTTTTATTCTCTCCTTTATAAGGACTTGTAAGATAAACCACCGCTACTCCGGCGGATGCAACGGCATAAATATATGGAATGATTTTCTGATCTACTATATACAAAGCAGCAGACAGCAACAGTAGAATTGCGGAAACATAAAATAAATACGACTTAAATCGATTACTCATTTTTCAGGGTTTTATGATAAACAATTCCTCTCCGGGTTTGGTCATCAGATATTCTTCCCTGGCATATCGTTCCAAACTTTCCTCATCACTTTTCAACGCTTCCAATCGGTGTTCGTTGATTTGTTTTTGTTCCTGATAATAAGCAATCTCTTTTTCTAAATCATTGATCTGGCTGTCATATTTGTAACGTAGAAAGATATTACTATCACCCAGGAAGAAAGTGACTACGACAAAGATGAAAACTGTGATATAATACTTGTTTGTTTTTTTTAATATCCTTATGGCATTTTCCTTTAGCGCCAAAAAAAATTTCATAGCCATTATTATTAGAAATTGTTCTTAATTATCCACTCTATTTACTTTTTCTACACCCTTTATCTGTTTCAACTTAGAACACAGACTATTTATATTCTCTTTATTATGTATCAGGATATCCAATTTTCCAGAAAACAATCCATCCTTAGATTCCAGATTGATTTTACGTATATTGACTTCAAAATCTTCGGAAATTGTTTTTGATATCTTATTCAAAATTCCCATAGAGTCTATTCCGCTGATTTCAATTTCGCAAGGAAAAGAAAAATGAGTATTTTTTCCCCATTCGCAGGATACGATATTGTTACCGTAACGTGCTTTCAGCTTGAGAGCGGTCTGACAAGATCTTTTATGTATCTTCAACCGGTTGCCTTCTTCCAGAAAACCCAACACATCATCTCCAGGTATCGGTTTACAACAATCAGCAACAGTATAGTTCTTCATGAAAGCGTCCTCGTTCAGAATATAAGTCTTCTTCTTGTCTATTTTTTCAAGAACAAAAGACTCTTCCGTAATATTTTCCCTGAGTTTATCTTTATCTTCAGTCGATTTGGAAACTACACTCAGGGCTTGTTTCAGATATTTAAGGAAAATATTATCAGATTTCTCATCCCATAATTTTTTCAAGTCTTCCGACAGGATAATCTCTTTGGCTGCAAGAGCGTAAAAAAGTTCATCTCTTTTAAAGAACCCGAAATGAAAGGTCAATTTATCTATGATAGAATCATTTACACTTATTTTATTTTCTCCCAGGAAATCCAGGAGTATCTTTTCTCCATGTTTGACCTGCTCTTTTTTTTGTTTACGTAAAGCACTCTCTATCTTAGTTTTAGCCTTTGCCGTCGTAACGAAGCCATACCATTCTTCCCGGGGATATTGCGCCCTTGAAGTCAATATTTCCACCTGATCTCCACTGGATAGTTTACTGCTGAGCGGAACCAGTTTATGATTCACTTTTGCGCCGATACAGGTATTTCCGATATTGGTATGAAGTTCATAAGCAAAATCCAGGGCAGTAGCATTTTGAGGCAATGTTTTTATTTCACCTTTTGGAGTAAAAACAAATATTTCACTGGCAAATAAATTCAGTTTGATAGTATCCAGGAAATCCATCGCATTGGGACTCGGATTTTCCAATACTTCGATAATTTTCCCCAACCACTTGTCTAATTCGGAACCTTCTTCGAATGTATTCCCCTTATATTTCCAATGTGCAGCAAATCCCTTTTCCGCAATCTCATCCATCTTCGTACTCCTGATCTGAATTTCGATCCATTGTCCATCAGGTCCCATCACGGTCAGGTGCAAAGCCCTGTATCCATTCGCTTTAGGGCGGCTCACCCAATCCCTGACTCTTTCCGAGCGCAGTTCATACTGGTCTGTGATTACGGAATAAATATCCCAGCATCGTTTTTTTTCCTCTGCTTCGGAAACTCCTGCTTCCGATTTAAAAACGATCCGGACGGCAAATATATCGTATATATCTTCAAAAGAGACATTTTTCGACTGCATCTTATTCCAGATAGAATAAATGGATTTCACCCGCTCTTTCATTTCATATTCGAAACCCAATCCATCCAATTTTTCTTTCAGAGGTTCGGCGAAATTTTCATAAATGAGTCCCCGGTTTGCAGCGGAAGCTTCCAGTTTTTTTTCTATTTCCTCATATTCTTTGGGATATTCATACCTGAAACTCAAATCTTCCAATTCCGTTTTGATAGCAAATAAACCCAGGCGATGAGCAAGCGGAGCGTACAGATACATGGTTTCGCCTGCGATTTTATATTGTTTAGCAGGGAGTAAGGAACCTAATGTACGCATGTTATGAAGACGGTCAGCTATTTTAATCAAAACAACCCGGATGTCATTAGACATCGTAAGTAACAATTTACGCATATTTTCGGCTTGAGCCGAGATAGCTGCGTCCAGGAAGATTCCACCGGATATTTTTGTCAGACCATCCACCAATTCCGAAATTTTATCTCCGAAAAGATTTTTGATGTCTTCAACAGTATAGTCCGTATCTTCCACCACATCGTGTAACAATGCCGAACAGATGGAAGTGGAACCAAGTCCCATTTCCCGGCTCACAATGCGAGCCACAGCCAGGGGATGCATGATATAAGGCTCTCCGGAATGTCTTTTCACACCTTTATGAGCTTGATTGGCAAAATTGAAAGCCTTATTGATAATGTCGAATTTCTGGCGATGATTGGAACGGGAATAATCATCCAGAAGAGCTTCATATTCCTGACGAATCATCAACTCTTCCGCTTTCTTGGTCTCATCCAGTTCATTTGCGTTTTTCAAATCCATAGCATCTCCAAATTTTATGTGTGCATCAAACTGCCGGAACTTTTATCACTTGCCCTACTTTCAAAGTAGCTTTTCTCGTATTGTTGAGTTTCATCAACTCTTCAACGCTGAGATTAGGATATCTCTGGGAAATCGAGAAATAAGAATCTCCTTTTCTTACCTTATATTTTTTAAAAGCATTCTTTTTCGTATCTGAAGTTTTCTCTGGGATCTTTATTTCCTTTTCTTTAACAACAGACACATCGGCTACAGGTTCAGACTTAGCGACAACATCTTCCTGTCCTTTCGTCTCTGTAACCGGAGTCGTAATCGCATCTGTTAGTTTGGCTTCTTTGGTTGAAGTATTATTTTCTTTCTTGGGAGTGTTTCCCGCCAATTCCAATCCTCCGTTGTCAATATACAAAGTCAGGCGCGCACCTTTATTCAAGCGATTGGATTTGAGCCCGTTCCATTTTTTTATCTGAGATGTAGTCACGCCATATTTGTTGGCAATGGTATTTAAAGTCTGACCTGAAGTCACTTTATGAACGATACGCGTATCGTTTGAAGAAGACCTTGAAGTACTTCCTCCGGGTTCCACATAAGACCTGTTGGCAAAAAAGTCATTTACCCTGTGATTATAAATCGTGTCCTGCAAACTGACAAATTCATAGGCTTCAATGGTTGGCAGTCTCAGGGGATGAGGTTTGATATTACCAGGTATGATTTCTTTTTTATATTGAGGATTCAACTCTTTCAACATTTTCTTATCCACATTCAACATTTCCGCTATCTGGTCAAAATGAAGCTGATTGGTAATTGTGATCGTATCGGTGGCAAGCGGTAAATTTGTCTTAACAGGAGCAAGACCATGATAAGAATAATAATTCATGGCGTAATTTGCAGCGATAAAAAGAGGAACATAAGTGCGCGTTTCTCTCGGCAAATAATTGTATATCGCCCAATAATCACGAACACCCCCTGCTCTTGCAATCGCCTTATTTACATTGCCCGAACCGCAGTTGTATGCCGCAATCACCAGGCTCCAGTCTCCATATATTTCATACATATCTTTGAAATACTCACAAGCGGCGTAAGTCGCTTTCACCGGATCTCCCCTCTCATCAATCAAACTATTAATTTCCAATCCGTAGGCTTTTCCGGTAGGAAGGATGAACTGCCAAAGCCCGTAAGCGCCCGCCCGGGACAAAGCCGTCGGATTGAGTGCAGATTCCACAATCGCCAGGTATTTCAATTCTATCGGCAAGTTGTTTTCATCCAATGCCTTTTCTATCATCGGAAAATAGAAGTCAGCCAATCCTAGCATACATTCAAGCACACCCCGTCTTCTTTCCACATACAGGTTGATACAATTTCTCACAATGCTGTTGTAAGGCATTTCCATAAGATAGGGAAGTTTGGAAAGTCTTTCCACATAAACTTCATCGCTTATGTATCTCTGAGCAGGCATGGCTTCCGAAGTCGGTCTTTGTTTGACGTAGTAGTTTGCAAACCAACCATTCATCAGGTCATCACAGCTTTTCAGGAAACCCTCGGGAATAAAGAGGGAACTATCACAACTTTCTTTACCGTTGTTTGTCTGTTCCTGAGCGTTTTTCTCCTTGAGTTCATCCCAAAGGCTGACCTGGGCGCTCAGAGTCATCGGGCTCATCATACAAATAAGCAATCCTGTCCATATTTTTTTCATCATCTTCTTCTTTTCTAAAAATTAATACTACACTGCAATCCGAATGAACGGGAAGCAAATGCTGATTTATCAAAAATCACAGGTTCCATCCTCATAGAGAGGTCCGGACTGATATCAAAATCAAAAAGTTGAGCATCCACATAGGCGTCAAGCATACATAAAGCATATACTCCAACCGTAATGATGTAACTCAAATCCCTGTACCTTCTGTAATAATCTTTCTTATTCTTGAAAGCATCTGCATAAGAACTGATTTGAGAAGGAGTCAATTCATCAGGATTTATTCCATAACGAATCATATTCTTCCAGGAATCAGTATTAGGATCATTATCAACAATATCACTATAAGCCTGCTTATAGTCGTTGTATTGAGTACTATTCCATGTAATGGAATAAGCGCAACCGATAAAACCTCCATATATGATGGGCAGTTTCCAGTATTTCCTATTATAAATCTGGCCTAATCCCGGAAATATAGCAGAGTATATGACCGCCCTTTTCGGATCCGGTTTAAATTCGACCTGTTCTTTTTGCTTCCCTGACTCGACTTCCCTGACTGCTTCAATATTTTGAGTTACAGGCGAAGATAAAACTTTTTCTTCCGGTACATTCTGAATTTGCGCCAAAGAATCCGTAACAATCTCCTGCGAAATAGAGTCTCCTTCTGTAACAACAACATGTTGCGCCATGAGATTGGAAACAGGGAGCATTAATAAAATCAATATGAATAAATGAAAAAACCTCAAAAATTTCAATTAAAATAAGGTGGCTAAGTTACGATTATTTATTTAATGTATCAAGTTGCCTGACAATTCTTTCCAATTCTTTTTCCGAATCAAAAGGAATAATGATTTTTCCTTTTCCTTTGTCGTTACATGAAAATCCCACTTTCGCTTTGAAAAAATCAGCCAGATGCTCCTGTAAAAGAGCGTATTCTTCCGGTGTTTTTGTCGGTTTGGCAGGCATTTTTTCTACGGTTTCCTTC
>JAVBSK010000242.1:0-4850 GCA_031556755.1 Bacteroidales bacterium
TCTGGTGATATTTGACAGTTTCGTTTTTCACTGATGTAAGTACCTATATCAAACTCTACTCCATTTTTATTGCATTTGCTTTTTCTGTGATTGTCGGTATCAGTTTTGGTTATCTCCCGGCGAAAAATGCCGCAAACCTGAAACCGGTAGATTCAATCCGTTACGAATAATTGACTTCAATCATGCTCATAGAAATAAAACATCTGACAAAAACATATATCATGGGAGACAATGAAGTTCCTGTCTTGCATGACATCAATCTTCAAATCAATAAAAATGAATATGTTGCCATTATGGGTCCTTCCGGATCTGGGAAATCAACGTTGATGAACATATTGGGGTGTCTGGATACTCCCACTTCCGGGAATTACTTTTTCAATCAGGTCGACGTTAGTAATCTGGACGACGACGCCCTCTCCGCCATGAGGAACCGGGAGATCGGATTTATTTTCCAGAATTTCAACCTGTTGCCCCGTTTGAATGCGCTTCAGAATGTAGAACTACCTTTGGTGTATGCAGGAGTACCGGCAACAGAACGCAAGGAAAGGGCTTTATACGCCTTAGAAAGGGTCGGTTTGTCGGAACGAATCCATCATAAACCGGGAGAATTGAGCGGAGGACAGCGCCAACGGGTCGCCATCGCCAGGGCTTTGGTAACCAATCCGGGTATACTTCTCGCGGACGAACCGACAGGAGCGCTCGATTCCAAAACAGGAGAAGAAATCATGCGTCTGTTTTTCAATCTGCACAAAGAAGGAAATACAATTATCCTAATTACTCATGAACAGGAAATCGCCGATTACGCCAACCGGAATATTTTTATTAAAGACGGAAGAATTCATTCCGATCATCCGAATTTGAACAAGAAAAACCCTTAAACAAAAGTTGAACATGAAGAAAATATGCTTGATATTCGCTGCTTTACAATTTTTCTGTCTGACTATGGTCGCGGAAAATTTCCATCTGACCCTGGATGAAAGCATCAAAATAGCCAAAGAAAAGAGTTACAGTATCCTGAGGTTGAAACAAGATTTGAAAATTGCAGAATATAACCTGAAAGCCACTACCAGCAGGTTAAAAACACATATAGACTTAACACTCAATCTGCCTCAATATTCCCAGTCAATCATAAGTACACCCGACACCGCAGGGATATTACACTTCAATCAGAACAAAGAGTGGAGGAATTACGGAACCCTGAATATCAATCAACCTCTGCCTACCGACGGACGTATTTTCATTGAAAATTATGTGTCTGATATCAATAATTTAGGATTATCTAAAGGGGATCTCCGCTCCACCAGGATAGGAAGCAGCATCGGAATTGAACAACCTTTGACCGCTCTGTACGGATATAATTCTATTAAATCCACCCTTAAAAGAGCGGAACTGGCTTATGAACAATCTAATAAAGCGCTGCAAAGGGAAGAACTGAATCTTGTCTATCAGGTCAGTAGCGCATTCTACAACCTGCTTTCCCTTCAAAAAAGTGCGGAAATATCGCAACTAGACCTGGAAAGACAAACGGAAGCATTCGAAATCTCAAAAAACAAATATGAGGCAGGGCTCATCAGGGAGGTGGAAGCCTTACAAATGGAAGTTGACCTGGCTGAAGCTCAAAACAACTTCGACATCGCTATCCTGAACCAAACCTCAGCCAAACTGTCTCTGAAAGAACTGCTTGGATTGGACCTCAAAGACAGTATCAGCCTGAATAGCGATTTACAATATAAGATTGTTATCATTGATCCGGAGAAAGCCGTCCAATATGCATTAGACAACAGACTGGAAATCAGAGAACAGGAAATCCAGATTGAATTACAGAAACTCAATATCAAGCAGCAAAAAACCGCAGGGATGATACAAACAGACATTTCCGCTTCTTTCGGGAAAAACGGATTTATGCAAGGATATAACCTGGAGTTCCAGGAAACATTTAAAAATTCCTACAACAGTTTCCTGAATACCAACAGTTATTCTTTAGGATTCAGCATCAAAATACCTATTTTGGATTGGGGAGAAAACAGATCGTTAGTCCGTTCCGCCGAAGCCCGGTTGAAACAAAACGTCTTGCGAAAAGAAGAAGTCCAGCGGGAAATCGAAACCGAAGTACGCAACCTGTCGGCCAATGTCAACAGTAGTTTAAAACGGTTACAATTATTGGAGAAAAACGTATCCGTTGCAGAAAAGAGTTTCGAAATTACCCGTCAACGTTATGCCGACGGAGATATCGACAGCCAGGCATTGGCATTGGAAAGAAATCGCTTGAACAATGCCTATACCTCTCACCTGAGGGCATACATCAACTATCAACTGACCCTCGCCGATCTATTGAGAAAAACATTTTATGACTTCCGGAATGATGAATTGATCAAAAATCCCAATGGTAAGCCTGGGAAATAACAGAAACGGTTTCTTATGTCAAGACGGTGACAAATTTCCGTTTCAGGTATACTCCTGATTTACACAGCAGGTATAAGAAAACCTGAGCGAAAATAATAGAAGCTCCCGAAGGAACATTCAACAGATTAGAAAGAAACAGTCCACCCAGGCATCCGATTATTCCTATAATACAAGAATAAATAATAATGCGCTTGAAATAAGAAGTGAATATGTTGGCTGTCATTTGCGGAATAGTCAATAAAGATAAAAGCATCATAATGCCTATCAACCGGATGGAGAGCACAATGGTAACAGCAATAGCGAACATCATCAGGTATTCTATCCGGGCAACAGGAATTCCCTTCGTCCTGGCAAATTCCGTATCAAATGCAGTATAGAGTATCTGATTGAAAAAGAATATGAATGCACAGACCAAAAGCAACGCCAGAATACCTATGCTGATTATGTCTGTTTGCGTGATCGTCAATATATTTCCAAAAAGATAGGCGGAAACATTGGGAGCATAACCGGGAGTCAGGTAAACAAAAATAACGCCTAAAGCCATACCCAACGCCCAGACAACAGCAATGGCAGAGTCTTCCCGTACCCCTTGCTTTTTAGAAAGCCACTCTACTCCGAATGCAGATGCGACAGAAAAAATCAAAGCGGAAAAAATAGGATTGATTCCAAGAAAAAAACCTAATCCCAAACCTCCTAACGAAGCGTGAGTAATTCCTCCGCTGATAAACACCAGGCGACGAGCTACGATATAAGTTCCTACAATACCACAAGCGATACAGGTAAAAATACTTCCTAATAAAGCATGCTGAAAAAAAGTATAGTGAAGTAAATCCATGAAATTTAAGCAATCATTATTGATATTTGTTTATATTCATTGCATCTTGCACAGTGTACTCTGTACCGTGACCTTTAACCCTTTGCCTTTAACCCCGCATCGGGTGCCCCAATTAACTCTCCAACAAAAGAATAGCCTCATCTTTTAATTGATCCGGCAATTCTATTGCTCTCAATTGCAAACTATGAAGCCAATCCCCGACTTCATACACTTGCATCGTATAAAGCACTTCCCTGAATTCCTCAGCCTCTCCGTCCGTATATGCATCGGCTTTTCTTCCCTGATAAACATCCAGTTCTTCGTCGTCGAAATATTCGACAAGTTCTCTTCCATCCCCCGATTTCAGGAAATCTTTTTCACAAATCTCGTGCGCTCCACAACAAATATCTTCCGGTTCCATGATTGCGAAACTATTTTAAAAATTACGGCAAAAAATCCATTACGATTCCGTTATTTTAAATCCAACTTTTCTTAAATCATCCCAAAAATGCGGATAAGATTTAGAAACCACACCGGGATGATTGATCGTTATTTCTCTCAAAACAGATACAGGTGCGAATGCCATAGCCATCCGATGGTCCTCGTAAGTATCTATCACCGGAAACAAATCTGGCTCGCAACGGATTCCTTCCCAGACCATTACCGAATGTTCGAAATCGGAAACGAGATAACCTAATTTCTTCAGCTCTTTCTGTAAAGCTCCAATGCGATCTGTCTCTTTAATCCTCAGACTTTGTAAACCGGAAAACTTAAATCGTATATCCAATAACGCACAAACAACCACCAAAGTTTGTGCACAATCGGGTTCGTTGACAAAATCATATTCAATTGAATCAACAACAGGCAAGCTCTTCTTCCGGACGACGACTCCACTGGAGGTATATTCAGTAACAACGCCCAAAGACTCAAATAAAACAATAATATTGGAATCACCCTGTAAACTATCGCAGTATAAACCTGACAATCCGATAGTTGTTCCGACAGGAGACAAAGCTGCAATCTCGTACCAATACGATGCCGCAGACCAATCGCTTTCCACAATATACGAGACCGGAAGATAAGGTTGACAAGCTATACGTATAAGGACGCCTTCCGTCCCTGGTTCAGAATCACCGCTCCCCGACCATTCCACCAGTATCCCGAATTCCTTCATCATCCGATCTGTCATATGAAGATACGGACGGGAAACAACAGTTCCTTTCAACTCCAGCCTTAAACCATCCTGCATGTTCGCTGCAATCATCATCAAAGCCGATATATATTGGGAACTCACTCCTCCATCTAACGAAATCTTTCCGCCTTTCAGTTTTTTCCCTTTGATTCTCAGGGGAGGATAAGCTTTTTTTTCCACATATTCTATCTCCGCACCTAATGACCTCAAGGCGTCCACCAATATTCCAATCGGACGATTTTTCATCCTTTCTGTTCCCGTAATCACAATATTCGCACCTTCAAGTTGGGAGAAATAGGCGGTCAGAAAACGCATGGCTGTACCTGCAGCTTTGATATCGATTAGCTGTCCGGGAGTATGCAAAGCTGATAAAATCACCTCCGTATCGTCACAATCCGAAAGATTTTCAATCGGGAACAAACTTTGACTTAAAGCTCTCAG
>JAVBSK010000014.1:0-3636 GCA_031556755.1 Bacteroidales bacterium
TTTGAAAATATCTATCAATATGGAAGATTCTTTCTCCCAGCATAAATCTTGTTTGGCGCGCTTGAATATCTCTTTTTTATCCGGTTTGTTCTCCCATTCCGAAATCAGACTGGAGATGACGCCTGCCAGTTGCCAGGGCTCATAAGAATCAATCAATTCTCCAACATGGTAAGTTTGTATGATTCTTCTGATTTCAGGAAAATCGGTAGCCAACATCGGAACTTCGGCATGTATGAAATCAAAAATCCGGTTGGGAAGGGAATAATAGTAATTCTTCCCCAGGTTTTCCAGTATACAGACGCCGAGGTCTGACGAGATAGTATATTCGGACAACTTTTCCAATGGAATTTTTCCCAGGAAGAAAACTTTGTCCTGCAATTGCTTCTCTATGACGACCTGCTTGATGCTTTCCATTGAATCTCCGTCTCCGGCGATGTAAAAAACAACATCGTCTAAATAGGGCATTGCTGCGATGATTTGCTCGATTCCCCGTCCTACATTGACGGCTCCTTGGTAGAAAATGACTTTCTTCCCGGAAGAAAATATATTTCTTTTCTCAGGAATAGAGTAAGATATCGGAGCATTCCGGACGACTCGCATGGAAAGGTTATATCTGTCGTTGTAGATATCTGCGATTGACTCGCATACAGTATAACAATATCTTAACTGAGGAAAGATCCAATTCTCGATAGTTGTCCAGCATTTTTTGACAAAAGGCCTGTTGACAACTTCCGGTACTTCCGGGAACATTTCATGTGCATCGAAAACCAACTGTTTCCTGCGAATTTTTGAGGCCAGGAAATTAGCAAGGAGGGAATCTGTATCATTAGATAGAAAAATATCTCCCGAAGAAAACAATAAATAGAGAAACAACCTGAAATTATATTCTGCGTAGAAAAATATCTTTTTATTGAAGAGAAGTCTGAATCTGACAGTTTTATATGGACGGGATAAATTCAAGCTTTTCCTGAATTTCCGACCTGCAAGTGTGACCAGATATCCGTTTTGATGCAATGTCAAAGCTACTTTATGCACCCTGTGGTCTGTTGTTAAGTCGTTTGTTACAGAAATTATTACATGCTTCTTCATGAAGCAAAGGTAAAAATCTTTTTTGATACTTGCCTCTTTTATTGTAACTTCGCGGTCTGAAAATAAATCAAGAGAAAAGACTTATGTTTGAAAATTTAAGTGATAGGTTAGAACGCTCGTTTAAAATACTCAAGGGTGAGGGTAAGATTACTGAGATCAATGTGGCGGAAACGCTGAAAGATGTACGTAAAGCATTGTTGGATGCGGATGTCAATTATAAAGTAGCCAAGCAATTTACGGATACGGTCAAGGAAAAAGCCTTGGGACAGAATGTGTTGACAGCCGTTAAACCGCAACAATTGATGGTCAAGATTGTCCATGATGAGTTGGCCGGTTTGATGGGTGGAGATACCATTGATATTGATATAAAAAATAATCCGTCGGTCATTTTGATGTCGGGCTTACAGGGTTCCGGTAAAACGACTTTCTCCGGTAAACTGGCCAATATGCTGAAGAGCAAGAGGGGGAAGAATCCGCTTCTGGTAGCTTGTGACGTTTACAGACCTGCCGCGATTGACCAATTGAAAGTACTTGGAGAGCAAATCGATATTCCCGTATATTCGGAAGAAGGCAATAGAAATCCGGTTCAGATTGCTAAGAACGGAATCAAGTTCGCTAAAGAAAGCGGACGTGATCTGGTTATTATTGATACGGCGGGACGTTTGGCTGTCGATGAAGAAATGATGAATGAGATTGCTGCAATCAAGGCGGCTGTCAATCCTAATGAAATCTTGTTCGTTGTCGACTCAATGACAGGACAGGATGCTGTTAATACGGCTAAAGAATTCAACGACAGATTGGATTTTGATGGAGTTGTATTGACTAAATTAGATGGAGATACACGAGGAGGAGCTGCCCTTTCCATTCGTTCTGTGGTAGATAAACCAATCAAATTCGTGGGAACAGGAGAGAAAATGGATGCGATTGATCCTTTCCATCCCTCGCGTATGGCTGACCGGATCCTGGGAATGGGAGACATCGTATCTTTGGTAGAGAAAGCACAGGAACAATACAACGAAGAGGAAGCTCGGCGTCTGCAAAAAAAGATAGCCAAGAATCAATTTGATTTCAATGATTTTCTATCACAGATACACCAGATCAAGAAAATGGGTAATTTGAAAGATCTGGCTTCGATGATTCCCGGTGTAGGTAAAGCATTGAAAGATATTGATATAGATGACAATGCTTTCAAAAATATAGAAGCGATTATTTATTCGATGACTCCTGCTGAACGGACTAATCCGGCCATACTGAACGGATCTCGCAGGGCGCGTATCGCAAAAGGAAGCGGAACCAGTGTTACGGAGGTCAATAAACTGATCAAGCAGTTTGATGAAACCCGTAAGATGATGAAAATGATGACTACTGCTAAAATGTCAGGCAAAGGAATGGTGCCGAGAAGATGATGGATTTAATGGACAATTGACAACGAGAGTTAAGAAATAAAAGCTAAAAACTAAAAACTTGTAACTAATATATGCAACTCATAGACGGAAAAGCGGTTGCCGCTCAAATCAAATTGGAGATTGCCGAAGAAGTAAGAAAAATACAATCGGCAGGAGGTAAAACACCCCATTTGGCTGCTATTTTGGTGGGACATGACGGTGGAAGTGAAACCTATGTCTCCAGTAAAGTGAAAACATGCGAAGAAGTAGGATTTAAATCATCCCTGATTCGTTACGAAAACGACGTGACGGAAGAAGAGTTGTTAAATAAAGTCATAGAACTGAATAACGATCCGGATATTGATGGATTCATTGTACAGTTACCGCTTCCAAAACATATTTCCGAACAAAAAGTAATTGAGACGATTGATTACAGGAAAGATGTGGATGGTTTTCATCCCATTCATGTAGGTCGCATGTCTATCGGCCTGCCTTGTTTCGTTTCTGCTACTCCCGCTGGAATACTGGAATTGCTGAAAAGATATCACATTGAAACTTCAGGAAAACACTGTGTTATTCTCGGAAGAAGCAATATCGTTGGTAAACCGATGTCCTCTTTGATGGTTCAAAAAGCCAATCCTGGAGATTGTACCGTTACCGTTTGTCACAGTCGTACCAGAAATATCAAGGAGATCTGTTTACAGGCGGATATTATTATCGCGGCCTTGGGTTCTCCCGAATTCCTTACGGCGGATATGGTGAAAGATGGCGCTGTAGTGATTGATGTAGGTACGACCCGGGTGCCTTCCGATAAAACAAAATCTGGTTTCAAACTGACCGGAGATGTGAAATTTGATGAAGTAGCGCCCAAATGTTCTTTCATTACTCCTGTTCCTGGAGGTGTTGGCCCGATGACCATCATGTCACTGATGAAAAATACCTTACTGGCAGGTAAAAAGGTCATATACTGAAATTTACTTATAGCAAACCGGAATGTTCAGGATAAAGTTCATGTTATTGTATCTTGCAGTGCAGATGTGCTTGTGTGCTCAATCGTATAGGACTGATATTTTCTCTCCGAAAATCAAGACTTTGCAGTTGACGGTGAATGACAACTGGTTGGCTCCTCCTGTGCTTGAACTGGGAAGTGCAGATTTTATTT
>JAVBSK010000275.1:0-3696 GCA_031556755.1 Bacteroidales bacterium
TCAAACAAAGGATAATCAATGGTTAACATTGAATTAATGTTGGTGATGATCGTTTTTTCTTCATTATATGCGGGAGCGATAACAGAAATACCGGGAGCAAAAGGAGATTCCTTGAGCATCCGGTTTTCCTTTTTCGTGAAGCGCGCCTTGTACCTCCTGATTCCTATATAACTAAATATAGTCAGCAATGCACTCGCAATCACTATAAGCATCGAGTAAAAGAAAACCTGATATTGAAAATAATGAAGAATAAACTCTGTCATGTCATCAGATTAATAAAATTTAATCAATGGATTACTTACGTGTTGAAACATCATCCTAGAATCACTGTCTGCTCTTTGTTCCAACATATTAAAAAGTAGTCTACCTTTCTCTCCATAATTATAGATAGCTCTCAAGATAACAATCCCATTTTCCGTATCATGAGAGTTTCTATATGCCAATTCCAGGAATGGCAATGCCTCTCCTGTATTTAATTTACCTGTAGTGGATACAATATGTTTCTGTATCACCCTAGGTTGTGTCATATAATCCTCTATCAAAGGTTTTTCCGCCTCTTCATATTTCAAGTTACCCAAACAATCAATACTATGTCTACGCAAATCCAATACATGCTTTTTGGCGACATTCAACAGGAACGGGGCTCCATCCTGTTGATTAAAGAATGCAATTTCATCAATCAAAAAGCATTGAAACCTGACATTTTTTGAGTTTTCAACCCATTGAATGAAAGAGGGTAATCCTTCTTTTTGTCTCAAAAGCAAGGCTTCATGTATTTCCACCCGATCCCAGTCATTGAACGTTTTGTCAAAATCCGAATCAAAAAATTTGTACGGGTCATTTTTGCTGAAACGCATATATGCGGCATGTGCTCTTTTCCTCAGGTAACGATCGCGGTGATACAAAAGCGTACTGATAACAGACCCGGGAGCTTCAAGTCCCAAATCTTCCAACTTCCTGAGAGCTCTCTGACGAGGAAAAACTGCGGTCGTTTTCAATTGTCTTTCCCAATAATCCAAAAGCTCAAAGTAGTCAATGAGCGCCTTGTAATTGAACGGATTATGATTCTCTATTTCATCACGCGCCTTAAGTAACCGATTCGTAATAGCCAGTTTTTCTTTCTTTTTAAGAGTTCTGACGTTGGATTTAAGTTCGTCATTGATGTCTGAAAGCGAATATTTATTCTCTGCCTTCATGATTTTCTCAATGCCCTCTCCATATCTGTCATCAATCCTTTTCTTTAACTTCTCTTTCTGATTATACCTCCTGCCAAAAGTAAGTATTTTAATGAAAGCTATGACAAAGAAAATAAGACAAACAAAGACCGAAAATACAGCCATCCTTATAATGATAGGATAGCCCAAGAAAGTATAGAATAAATAGTATACGTAATATTCAAAAAACATAGTAACTCATTTCTTTAATTTTCTTGTTATCAAATTAAAATTTCACTTTGTATAAAACTCACAAGAAAATCATCAAATGCTAAAAATCCATCGTGTGTGTAAAAAATCACATTCAAATTGTTTGATAATATTTGGTTTCGTGAATCTCCAATATCATTACAAAAATACCCAACATATACATACTTCGTGTGTCTGAATACTTAACAAAGTTGACTAGCATTATAGTCTAATTCGATTGGACAAAGCTATGAAAAAAAACTGATTTTAAGCATTTTTATTTTAATAATTTTAATTTATTTCCACAGTTTACTTACAAAATAACGCATAAGGAACGGCTGTTCGTTTGTTTCTCAGAATGTTAGACTCTGTGATTTTTTTATCTAAAAATGATGTGATTTTTTTAAAAATTAACAGACCGGCTATATTCCGATTGGATTTAGCCGGTCTGCCTTATCTATTTGAGAGAATAAATTACATCATTCCTCCCATTCCTCCTCCCATCGGAGGCATGGCCGGGCCTGCATTTTCTTCTTTTTTATCGGCAATCACACATTCTGTTGTCAGGAACATCCCTGCGATGGAGGCTGCGTTTTCGAGAGCTACACGAGTAACTTTAGTCGGATCGATAACACCTGCAGCGTACAAATTCTCATAAACATCTTTGCGGGCATTATATCCGAAATCAGAGGAACCTTCTTTTACTTTTTGTACAATGACAGCGCCTTCTTTACCTGCATTTTCCACAATCTGACGAAGAGGTTCTTCAATCGCACGTTTTACAATTTCAACACCCGTAGTTTCGTCTTCATTTTCTCCTTTCAGGTTTTCAAGAGCAGCAATAGCACGAATATAAGCGATACCTCCGCCGGGAACCGTACCCTCTTCAATCGCAGCACGAGTAGCGCTCAAAGCATCTTCCACCCGGTCTTTCTTTTCTTTCATTTCTACTTCGGAAGCAGCGCCAACATAAAGGACAGCAACTCCACCAGCCAATTTCGCCAAACGTTCCTGTAATTTTTCGCGGTCATAATCGGAAGTTGTATTTTCGATTTGAGTTTTGATTTGAGCGACACGGGCAGCAATCGCAGCTTTATCTCCAGAGCCATTCACAATTACCGTATTATCTTTATTTACCGTAATTTTTTCTGCTTTTCCAAGCATATCCAAGGTCGCAGATTCTAATTTCAATCCTTTTTCTTCGGAAATAACCACACCGCCTGTCAAAACAGCTATATCTTCCAGCATTTCTTTACGACGATCTCCAAATCCCGGAGCTTTCACGGCACAAATCTTCAAAGAGCCACGCAAACGGTTAACCACCAATGTCGCCAAAGCTTCCGAATCAATGTCTTCCGCAATAATTAACAAAGGACGTCCTGTTTGCAAAGATTGTTCAAGGATAGGAAGCATTTCTTTCAATGCAGAAATCTTTTTATCATAGATAAGAATTTGAGGATTTTCCATTTCGGCCTCCATCTTTTCCGTATTGGTTACAAAATACGGAGATATATATCCCCTATCGAATTGCATACCTTCCACGACATCCACATAAGTATACGTACCTTTGGCTTCTTCAACCGTAATAACACCCTCTTTCTTTACTTTTTGCATGGCTTCTGCAATCAGTTTTCCGATAGTTTCATCTCCGTTTGCAGAAATTTTAGCCACATTTTCAATTTTTTCGAAATCATCTCCAACTGCTTGGGACTGGGCTTTCAGATTAGCAACAACAGCAACAACAGCTTTATCTATACCGCGTTTCAAATCCATCGGATTAGCTCCTGCAGTCACGTTTTTCAAACCTACGCCGATAATAGACTGAGCCAACACGGTAGCCGTCGTCGTTCCGTCACCGGCATCATCATTGGTTTTGGATGCTACTTCTTTCACCAATTGAGCTCCCATATTCTGGAATGCATCTTCCAACTCAATTTCTTTAGCTACGGTTACACCATCTTTAGTGATGTGCGGAGCACCGAATTTCTTTTCAATAATTACATTGCGGCCTTTAGGACCTAAAGTTACTTTCACTGCGTTTGCCAATTCATCAACACCTTTTTTCAAAAGGTCACGGGCATCCATTTCAAATTTTATTTCTTTTGCCATTTTTTAAAAGTTTTAAGTTTTAAGTTTTAAGAGTCTGATTTCAACTTCTTATTACTTACACTCTGTTATCAGATTATTGCTAAAATGTCAGATTGACGCATAATTAAATATTTCTCACTATCCAGTTCGATTTCGGTTCCGGCATATTTGCCGTACAGCACCTGGTCGCCCTTTTTAACTATCA
>JAVBSK010000365.1:0-4438 GCA_031556755.1 Bacteroidales bacterium
ACGGGCGCAGGTTGTTTTTCCCACTCCCCTTGGCCCACAAAACAAATAAGCATGAGCCAATTTGTGGTTACGAATAGCGTTTTTCAATGTTGTTGTCAAAGATTTTTGCCCTACAACAGATTGAAAAGTCGTTGGCCTGTATTTCCTTGCCGAAACGATATAGTCTTCCATCTATTTTCTCTTATTTTTTTAAGGATACAAATATAAACATTTTTTCGAATAATATTATTTTAAAAAAACTGTGTACGTACACGGATTTTCTTGTAAAGATTCAAAATAAATGTATTATATTTGCGGCTTATGCGTGATTATATTAAATTATAGCATTATGAGGAAATTTTCTTTATTCTTTCTTTTGTCATTTATTCTATTTATTGAGGTTCAAGCTCAAAGCCGGATTTTGAAACTGGAATTGCAGAACAAGACGGAACAAACCGTTGTTGATTATGTTGTGGAACTTTCAGAAAAACAGTTATCTGGATTATCCTTTGGCAATTATATTGCAGACGATGGAAAAACACAAGTTCCCGTGGAGATTATTGTCGATTTGTTCGGAAATAAAAAAGCTGTCTTTCCCATTTCTGCAATTAAACCACTGGAAAATAAACAGATAACGATTAAACAAGGAGATTCTTTTTCATATCCGAAACGAACTTATGCCGAATTATCTCATAAAATCGGAGGACAGTTTGACGGGAATAAATATGTTGGTGGATTTTCATGGGTAAAACCCAACTACATGAAAGTTTCCGGGGATTTCAAAGATCATGCTTATTATATTAAGTATGAAGGGCCCGGTTGGGAAAGCGATAAAGTCGCTTTTCGTTTCTATCTGGATCAACGCAATGCCATTGATGTTTTCGCGAAGAAAACTTCCGGAATCATTCTACCTCATGTAGGTATAGACGGTTATGACAGTTATCACAATCCTGCAGACTGGGGAATGGACAACATGAAAGTTGGTAATGCATTAGGTATTGGGACAATTGCCTATTGGGATGGAGCAAAAGTTTTGCGGGTTGAGAAGAGAGACAGTGCTATCTGTTGTATTACTGCCGATGGAAAGATTCGTTCCCAGGTGAAAACAACATACTATGGTTGGGATACGGGAAAAATAAGGTTTAATCTTCAATCTTTGATTTCCATAGATGCCGGAAGCAGGGCCTCGCATATGGAACTTTTTGCAGATAAAGCGATTGATAATTTATCTACTGGAATCAACAAAATGAAAGGAATAGACCTGATGATAAAGAATGATAAAACAAGTGAATGGTCATATATCGCAACTTTTGGAAAACAAAGCTTGAATAATGATATGCAGGGATTGGCGATATTTTTCAGGACAAAACAAGTGAAAGAAATTACGAGCGATAACCTGAATCACGTGGTCGTTCTGAAGCCGGAGAATGGTTATGCGGACTATTATTTCATGCCAACCTGGGAACTCGATAAAGAACCAATACTTACTGAAGCTGATTTTCAGCGATGCATTGATGAAGTTTTGATAAGATTAAATAATCCAATAATAATTAAATAGTTACAATTCATTAGTTACTGGCCAAGAAGCCTATACACGAAAATTCGTAACTTCAAACAAAAAAAATGAGAACAATAATTGAAGAACGCTGGGGAACGCACCCGAATGACGTGAAACATTACGACACGACACAACTGCGAAAAGAATTCTTGGTTGAAAAACTTTTTGCTCCGGATGAAGTTTTGATGACTTATACGCATAACGATCGACTGATTATAGGAGGAGCCTTACCTGTGAACGAAAGTCTGAAGTTAGAAACGGTAGATTTGATTCGTTCCGAATATTTCTGCGAACGTCGCGAAGTCGGGATCATTTGTATTGAAGGAGAAGGTCTGGTTAGCATTGATGGAGTCGATTACCAGATGGGATTCAAAGATGCCGTCTACGTTGGGCGAGGTTCCAGGGAAGTTATTTTTAGAAGTAAAGATAAATTCAGTCCCGCAAAATATTATTTTGCATCATCTCCGGCTCATACTGCTTATCCAACTGCTCAGATTACATCAGAAATGAGAAGGGTCAAAGACCTTGGAGGTGCGGAGACTTGTAACAAGCGAATATTGAATCAATTGATTTTGAGTGAAATTCTTCCTTGTTGACAGTTGCAGATGGGAATGACAGAAATTCAACCCGGAAGCGCATGGAACACGATGCCTCCCCATACGCACTCCCGCCGGATGGAAGCGTATTTTTATTTCAAAATTCCGGAACAACAAGCAGTTTGCCATTTTATGGGAGAACCGCAGGAGACACGCCATATTTTCATGGCTAACGAACAAGCCGTGATTTCCCCTTCCTGGTCTATTCACTCTGCCGCTGGAACAAGTAATTATACTTTTATCTGGGCGATGTGTGGAGAAAATCTGGATTACAACGATATGGATACATTTACAGCAGATAAGTTAAGATAATATGCCGATTATTCAATATGCCAATGTGTCCATCCGTATAAAATAAGACCATTGACATGTTGGCAGATTAGTAAATCAGTAAATTAATTGTTATGAAAGCATTTATGGATGATAATTTCGTCTTGCAGACGGAGACCGCTCAGTATTTATATCATGAGCATGCAAAAAAACAACCGATCATTGATTATCATTGTCATTTGAATCCGGAATTCATTGCGAAAGACCGTAAATTTGACAATCTGGGTCAAATCTGGTTGGAAGGAGACCACTATAAGTGGCGTGCGATGCGTACCAATGGCGTTGATGAGCGCTTTTGTACGGGAAAAGACACTACCGATTGGGAAAAATTTGAAAAATGGGCGGAAACAGTTCCGTATACCATGCGTAATCCGTTGTATCACTGGACACATCTGGAACTGAAAACGGCTTTTGGCGTAGATAAAATATTAAAACCAGAAACAGCGAAGGAAATTTTTGATGAGTGTACCGCAAAATTGCGGACTCCTGAATTTTCCGATCGCGGCCTGATGATGCACTATCATGTAGAAGTGTTTTGTACTACAGACGATCCTGTCGATTCTTTGGAACATCATATTTCGTTGAAAAACGAAGGATTTAGTGTTAAAGTACTTCCGACTTGGCGTCCCGACAAAGCGATGGCGGTGGAGATTCCTGCCGATTTCCGCGCTTATGTTGAAAAACTATCCCAGGTATCGGGAATATCCGTCGGTAAATTTGCCGACCTGCTGGAAGCGCTTCGCATTCGCCACGATTTCTTTGCCTCAGTAGGATGTAAATTATCCGACCACGGCATCGAAGAGTTTTATGCGGAAGACTATACCGATGCTGAAATTGAGGCTATATTCAATAAAGTATATGGAGGAAAGAATCTTTCGGAAGAAGAAATCCTGAAATTCAAATCGGCCATGATGGTTGAATTCGCCATAATGGACTGGGAAAAAGGATGGACGCAACAATTCCACTATGGAGCCATTCGGAATAACAATACTCGTTTATTCAAACAATTGGGGCCGGATACAGGATTCGATTCAATCGGCGATTTCACAGTTGCCAAGAACATGTCTAAATTTTTAAACCGACTGGATACAGAAAATAAATTGGCGAAAACGATTATTTACAATCTGAATCCACGGGACAATGACCTGATTACGACCATGATAGGAAATTTTCAAGATGGTTCGGTCGCTGGAAAAATTCAATTTGGTTCCGGATGGTGGTTCCTGGATCAAAAACCCGGAATGGAGGCTCAAATGAATTCTTTATCGGTTCTTGGATTGTTGAGCCGTTTTGTTGGTATGTTGACGGACTCCCGTAGCTTCCTGTCTTATCCGCGTCATGAATATTTCCGTCGTATTTTATGTAACCTGATAGGAAACGATGTGGAACAAGGATTGTTACCTGCTTCGGAACTGCCGTTCCTGAGCAAACTGGTGGAAAATGTTTCTTATTATAATGCAAAGAATTTCTTTAATTTTTAAAAATATGCCGATGATATGATATGCCTAGATATCAATGAGGTACTCGTTATTGGCACATCGGCGCATTAATTTATTATTCAACTTATGAAAAAAGTAGTAACTTTCGGTGAGATCATGCTTCGTTTGGCAACTCCCGGTTTTCAAAGATTCATTCAATCGACAAATTTGAACTCTACATTCGGAGGAGGAGAAGCCAATGTCGCGGTTTCTCTGTCCAATTATGGAATTCCTACAGATTTTGTAACCCGTCTACCTAAAAACGATATTGCAGAATGGTGTATTTCCGATTTGCGTAAATACAATGTCGGAGTAAATAATATTATTCGCGGAGGAGAACGTGTGGGAATTTATTTCCTGGAAACAGGAGCTGTCGCCCGCGCATCCAAGGTTGTTTATGACCGTGCAAATTCTTCCATTGCAGATATCAAACCCGGAATGGTGAACTGGCGTGAGATTTTCAAAGATGCACAATGGTTCCATTGGACAGGAATTAC
>JAVBSK010000108.1:0-5946 GCA_031556755.1 Bacteroidales bacterium
CGCAGAAACAAGGCCTCGAACGTTATTTCGGACATCAGGAAGGTACAGTTTCCGTAAGGAAAGTTGTAGAAGTCGCAGGAGAGATAGGAATTAAGTATTTGACACTATACACGTTTTCTACAGAGAATTGGAAACGTCCGCAGGAGGAAGTTGATGCCTTGATGGATCTTGTTGTAACGACCCTGATGCGTGAAATACCCGATCTGATGAAGAATGGAGTGAGGTTAGGTGTAATCGGAGATATTGAACGATTGCCTTCTTACACAAGAGAGAGTCTGAATGATTGTATGGAACAGACTTCAAATAATACAGGCTTGAATCTGGTGTTGGCCCTTAGTTATTCTTCCCGTTGGGAAATTACGAATGCTGTCAGGGAAATAACCTCAAAAATAATCGGAGGTGCTCTTGATCTGGAAGATATCGACGAAAACCTGATAACCGAAAATCTGAATACAGCAGGTATTCCTGATCCGGAATTGCTTATTCGGACAGGTGGAGAATATCGCATCAGTAACTTTTTGATGTGGCAGTTGTCTTATACGGAGTTATATTTTACCGAATTATATTGGCCGGACTTCAGAGAAGAAGAATTTTATGAGGCAATTATTAGTTATCAATTACGAGAAAGAAGATTCGGTAAAACCGGAGATCAAATCAAATAATATGTACAAAAAAATATTTTCTGTTTGTTTTCTTATTTGTTTCGGAACCCTTTTGTCTGCCCAGGAAGTAGATAACTCTGCTTTACCGGTAGATTCCATAGGAATAAATCCTGCCGATGTACCGGTTATTACCTATACGAATAGTTCCCGGAAATATGAAATCGCCGATATTAAAGTTACCGGAGCCAGCAATTATGAAGATTTTGTGTTGATAGGATTTTCCGGTCTTGCTGTAGGAGATAAGATTAAAGTGCCCGGAAAAGAAATAACTGATGCTGTCAAAAGATTCTGGAAACATGGATTGTTTTCCGATGTGAAAATCATCGCAACCCGGATGACTGATGATAAGGTGTGGTTGGAAATTGCTCTGAAACAAAGACCTATCATCTCCGACATAACAATAACAGGAGTTAAAAAAGGCGAAAAAAAAGATATTGAGGAGCGTATCGGAATGGCCAAAGGCAGTCAAATTACTCCAAACCTGATTGATAAAGCGAAAAAAATCATCAAAAAATATTTCGAGGAAAAGGGTTTTAGTAATGCGGCCGTACAAATTTCTCAAAAGGACGACTTTTCTAATCCCGGAAAGGTTTTTCTGGACATAGAAGTAGATAAAAAAGAAAAAACGAAAATTCATGCGATTTATATCAATGGAAACGAAAACCTAAATGATTTGACTTTGAAAAAATCCATGAAGAAGACCAATGAAGGATTTGATCTGATGAAAAGGTTCAAGTTGAGTTGGCTCGAAATGTTCAGTACCAAGAAATATATCCGTGAAGAATATGAAAAAGATTTGGATGTCCTCCTTGAAAAATATACGGAAATGGGATATAGGGATGCAGAGATTACTTCAGATAGTGTCGTAGAGTATTCCGATAAAAAAGTGGATATTTACATTAATATAGAAGAAGGTAAAAAGTATTATCTGAGAAGTCTCAAGTGGCTTGGAAATACCGTATATCCGTCAGAAAAACTGGACTATGCCTTGAATATGAAGCCAGGGGATATCTATAACCAGAAGAAACTGAATGAACGTATCTCGACGGATGAAGATGCTGTTTCGAATCTTTATCTGGATAACGGATATATATTCTTTAGAGCGGATCCGATTGAAACCAATGTGGAAAATGACTCGATAGATCTGGAAATACGGATGGTAGAAGGATCTCAGGCAACCATCAATAAAGTAATTATCAATGGAAACGATCGGGTTTATGAGGATGTGGTTCGTCGGGAACTTCGCACGAAACCCGGACAGTTGTTCAGTAAGGAAGATTTGATGCGCTCACTAAGAGAATTGGCTCAAATGGGACATTTTGATCCGGAAACCTCAGCCCCGGATGTGCGTCCTGATCCTGAAACCGCAACTGTGGATATTGCTTATAACCTGGTGCCTAAATCAAATGACCAGGTGGAATTCTCAATGGGATGGGGACAAACAGGTTTGATTGGAAGAATCGCCTTGAAATTTACGAACTTTTCCATGTATAATCTCTTTAATCCAAGTACATACAAGGGAATTATTCCTCAGGGAGACGGGCAAAGCTTGACATTGAGCGGACAGACAAACGGTCGTTACTACCAATCATATAGCATCTCTTTCATGGATCCCTGGTTCGGAGGAAAGAGACCGAATTCATTGTCTCTGAGCGCATATTATATGAAACAAACGAGAATGGCAAGTAATGCATATTCCGGATATAGTTATTATGATAATCCGTATTACACGGTTTATGATGAAGATAAATATATGCAGATCTTCGGAGTATCACTGGGGTATGGTAAACGTTTGACCTGGCCGGATGACTTTTTTAGTATCTCGGGAGAATTATCCTATCAAAGATATAAAATCAGGGGATGGCAATATTTCTTTCTGGAAAATGGAGATTGCAATAACTTCAATGTAGGTTTGACATTGTCCAGAAATTCTATTGATAACCCATTCTATACCAGATCCGGATCACAGTTTTCTTTGTCTGTGAATTTTACGCCGCCCTACTCTCTGTGGGATGGAAAAGATTATGCTTCCTTGCCGGATGACAGTGAGGAAAAGAATAAATGGATAGAATATCACAAATGGAAATTCAAAGCTAAAATATTCATGCCGTTGACCAGTACGCAAGTCAAACGTACTCCCGTTTTAATGAGCCGTATTGAATATGGATTTGTGGGATATTACAACTCATTTAAAAAATCTCCCTTTGAAACTTTCTATATGGGAGGTAGTGGAATGTCCGGATATTCAGGAGCTTATGCAACAGAAACTGTGGCTTTGCGTGGTTATGACGATGGTTCTCTGACTCCCAATCGCGGCGATGAAGGTTATGCATATTCTCGTTTTGCATTGGAATTGAGATACCCGTTCATGTTTGAGCCTACCTCTACCATCTATGGGTTGCTTTGGGCGGAAGCGGGAAATGCATGGCATGATATTAAAAGTTTTAGCCCGTTTGATGTAAAACGAGCAGCGGGAGTGGGGGTTCGTATTTTTCTTCCGATGATTGGAATGATGGGTATTGATTGGGGCTATGGTTTTGATCGTCCTACTCCTCGTCACGAAGTTTCGGGTAGTTGGTTCGGATTTATTTTAGGACAGGAATTTTAAAAACGTAAGAATAAGAATATGAAAAAGATTTTTTTTGTAACATTCTTTGCGATATGCTCAATCGCAATGCAAGCACAAAAGTTTGCATTAATAGACATGGAATATATCCTTAAGAATATCCCTGCTTATGAAATGGCGAACGAACAATTGAATACGATTTCAAAAAAATGGCAGGGTGAAGTGGAAACCCTGCAACAGGAAGCGCAATCTCTGTATAAATCCTATCAGGCAGACCTGGTTTTCCTCTCTGCAGAGATGAAAAAGCAGAAAGAGACTCAGGTAGTGGAGAAAGAAAAAGAAGCTCAGGAACTGAAACGCAAATATTTTGGACCGGAGGTTGAATTATACAAGAAAAGGGAAAGCTTGATTAAACCGATTCAAGATGAAATATACAACGCAATCAAACAGATCTCGGAAGAAAAAGGTTATCATGTGATTGTCGACAGAGCATCGGCCTCTAGCATTATTTACGCTTCTCCCCGGATTGATGTGAGCAACGATGTTCTTGCAAAACTCGGTTATTCAAAATAATTACGTAAATTTGTACGCTTTTTGAGGAAGATAATAAAAAGATGATTTGTGTAAAATTCACAATATATCAATAATTATAACCTCAAGAGTCTGTTTTATAACGAATTAAATAAATTAATAAATAATCATTATGTTAAAAAAAATTGCACTGTTTGTATTCCTATGTCTTCCATTGGGAATGTTTGCTCAAGAGCTTAAAATCGCTCATGTAAATTATATGGATATTTTTAATGTTATGCCGGAAACCGCTGCGGCAGAATCAGAATTAGTAAAAATTCAACAAGCCTGGCGCACGGAACTTCAGACAATGGAGACGGAATATAATAAAAAATATACTGAATTTATGCAACAACAAGATTCTTTGGCGCAAAGCATCAAAGTGAGGAGAATGCAGGAAATACAAGATGTCAAAGACAGGATTGAAAACAGTTTCCAACAAGCAGAACAAGACATTGCGAAAAAAAGGAACGACTTGAATGAACCGATTGTTCAGAAAATAAAAAATGCCATCAAACTTGTTGGAGAAGAACATGGTTATACTTATGTTTTAGAAGCTTCTTCTTTTATGTATATATCTCCTAAATCTGTTGATGCAACTCCTTTGGTAAAAGCAAAGTTGGGGATAAAATAAATAACAATATAAGGATCAATGAAAAGTGCTGATATGAAAAAAACATATCAGTACTTTTTGTTTCAAGCCGTTTTAAAAGCACAAAACAATTAAAATGTCTCCCATTGGTATTTTTGATTCAGGTTACGGAGGACTCACGATTCTGGAGAAAATCCGCAACGAAATGCCCGGATATGATTATATTTATTTGGGAGATAATGCCCGCGCTCCCTACGGCATTCGATCTTTTGAAATAGTTTATGAATTTACCTTACAAGCTGTTAATTTCTTGTTTGAAAAAGGTTGTCGTCTGGTTATTCTGGCTTGTAATACCGCTTCTGCAAAAGCATTGAGAACGATTCAACAAAAAGATTTACCGAATATTGATCCTGAAAGAAGAGTATTGGGCGTCATCAGGCCAACTGTTGAAAGTGTAGGAAATCTGACTAAAACCCGTCATGTAGGAGTTTTAGGTACTCCCGGAACCATTCTTTCCAATTCATATTCGATAGAAATAAATAAATTATTCCCTGACATCACACTCGTGAGTGAAGCCTGCCCGATGTGGGTGCCCTTGGTCGAAAATCAGGAATACGAAAATGATGGCGCTGATTATTTTATAAAAAAATACCTGGACAGTATTTTAAATAAAGATACAATGATTGATACCTTGATCCTGGGATGTACGCATTATCCGTTATTGGAGAACAAAATACGAAAATATTTGCCAGAACAGGTTCAAATCCTTTCTCAGGGAAAATATGTTGCGCAAAGTCTTCAGAACTACATGAAAAGACATCCTGAAATGGATGTTGTTTGTTCAAAGAATGGAGAATGTAAATACCTGACATCGGAATCTCCTGAGAAATTCTCGGAAATGGCTTCTGTTTTTCTTAAACAAAAAATACAGGCAGAACATATTAATATGATGTAGAAATCCATTTAAGATGAAAATACTACTCTTAATGATAGGGAAAACCAATCAGGAATTTGTTAAAATGGGAATAGAAGAATTCCGTAATAGATTGAAGCACTATGTTCCATTCGAGACTGAAATCATTCCGGAAATTAAAAATACAAAGCATATATCCCGGGAAATACAGAAAGAAAAAGAAGGAGAATTGATATTGAAAAATATGCAACAGGGTGACTGCCTGGTGCTTCTTGATGAAAAAGGTCTTCAGTTCACCTCAGTACAATTTGCAGATTACATTCAAAGGAAAACATATACTGTTAATAAAAAATTAGTTTTCGTGATCGGTGGACCATATGGATTCTCTCCAGAAGTCTATGATGCCGCTTTTGAAAAAATATCCCTCTCTAGAATGACATTTTCTCACCAAATGATTCGATTGATTTTTGTCGAACAACTTTATAGAGCCATGACCATCTTAAATAACGAACCATATCATCATGAATAAATACCGGATAGGATATTTGTTATTTACATCTTAAAAATGCTACCTTTGCGCCTGGATCTAAATTTATTAGTTATGTCTTATGATTTATTACAAGGTAAGAGAGGTATTATTTTT
>JAVBSK010000158.1:0-4150 GCA_031556755.1 Bacteroidales bacterium
TTTCTTTTTTTTTTTTTTTAAAAAATTTTATTTGTTTTAAAAAAATAAAATTTTAAAAAAACAATAAAAACACAATAAAAAGCCTTTTTTTTTTTTATGTTTTTTTTTTGAAATTTTGTATCCTCAAATCGTAGAGATTCATTGAGTAAATTAAGATACATACATCATATTAAAGAAGTCTATATTATAATGTCTATTCAATTAGATGACACAGAATAATTCCAATATAAGTTTAAGTCCGGATTGCCACTTATTGTGGGCCAAGTGTTTGGATATTATCAGAGACAATGTTACTGATAGTGTTTTCAATACATGGTTCACTCCGATCGTTCCGTTGAAATTGGAAGGTTCTGAGTTCACAATTCAGGTTCCCAGTCAGTTCTTTTATGAGTACTTAGAAGAAAAATATGTCGATTTGATTTATGCAACTCTAAACAGGGTCATTGGAAAAGGAACCATATTGAATTACCGGGTAATCGTAGATAATACGTCCAAAGCTCATACGACCTTGCAAAGTGAAAAAATAGGTACTTTGTCCGAGGAGAAAAAAGCTTCAAACGGAATGAATAAGAGCCCTGGAACAATTGAAAGGCCGATTCAAACCTGGAATGCCAATTTAAATAGTCGATATACTTTTGATAATTTCTTCGAAGGAGGAAGTAATAAGCTGGCTCGCACCGTTTCTGAGTCCATAGCCGAACAACCCGGTAAAACAGCTTTTAATCCGTTTTTTGTATTTGGTGAATCTGGGGTAGGAAAGACTCACTTGTGTCATGCCATCGGAAATAAAATCAGGGAAAAATATCCGGAGAAGAAAGTGCTTTATGTATCCGCTCATTTATTTCAGGTACAATTTACCGATGCGATCAGGAATAATGTATCCAATGATTTTATCAATTTTTATCAGGGTGTTGATGTTTTGATAATAGATGATATTCAAGAATTGATGGGTAAGGAAAGAACTCAAAATACTTATTTCCATATTTTTAATCACTTACATCAATTGGGAAAACAGATCATCTTGGCGTCCGACCGGGCTCCTGTTGATTTGCAGGGTCTTGAAGAAAGATTGGTGACAAGATTGAAGTGGGGATTGACTGCTGAACTATTTAAGCCCGATTTGGAACTGAGAAAGAAAATTCTTTCCAATAAAATCAAACAAGACGGACTGAATATCTCTTCCGAAATTGTTAATTATATCTCCGAAAATGTAACCGAACATGTACGTGACCTTGAAGGTATCATCACCTCTCTGGTCGCTTATTCTCTGGTATACAACAGGGAAGTAGATATATCACTTACACAAAGAGTGATAAGCCAGACCGTCAAGTTAGAAAAGAAAGTTATCACAATAGAAAAGATACAAGGCGTTGTCAGTAAATATTTTGAAGTTGATCTTGAAGAAATTAACTCCAAGTCGAGAAAGAGGGAAACTGTGAAAGCCCGTCACATAGCCATGTTTTTGTCAAAAAAATATACCGATTCTTCTTACGCTCACATTGGTGAAATTATCGGAAAAAGAGATCATGCATCTGTTCTTCATGCATGTAAAGCCGTTCAGGATTCCCTGGACACAGACAAATCTTTTAAAACAGCAATGGAGGCCATAGAGGATATATTGAAAAGGTGAGTTTTATCATAATAATACTTCATTCATTCCTCTTTTTAATTGCAAAATCAGTTTAATTTATCTAATTTTGCAGCCTCTTTTATAAAAAAATAATCAGTAAATTCTATATGGAATGGTTTAATGAGCTTCTATGGGGAGAAGGCGTTGCACACACGGTACTTCTCTTTGCTTTTGTAATAGCCTTGGGGATAACTTTGGGAAAAATTAAAATTTTTGGAATCTCGCTGGGCATTACCTTTGTTTTATTCGCTGGCATCCTGGTCGGTCACTTCGGTTTTACAATGAATCACGAAGTCCTTCATTTTATGAAGGAATTCGGTTTGATTCTGTTTGTCTATTCCGTTGGATTGCAGGTTGGACCGGGTTTCTTTTCTTCCTTTAAGAAAGGAGGAATCAGACTCAATATGTTGGCGGCAGGAATTGTTCTTCTTGGAGTGTTAACTACTGTCATACTGCATTTTATAACTGGAATTCCTATACAAACAATGGTGGGTATTATGTCAGGGGCAGTAACCAATACGCCGGGACTTGGAGCGGCTCAACAAGCTTTTCGCGATGTAAACGGAGTTGCCGACGAAACGATTTCAATGGGTTATGCTGTTTCTTATCCTCTGGCAGTCGTAGGTATCATCTTCTCTATTGTGATGATGAAGTATATATTTAAAGTAAAGCCGGAAAAAGAAGCGGAGGAACTTCTGAATTCATCAGGACAAGCAAAACATATAGAATTGCTTTCTTTGGAGGTGAAAAATCCTGCTGTTTTCGGTAAAAATATAAAGAGAGTTTCTGAGTTACTTGGTTTGAAATTTATTGTTTCCCGGGTATTGCATCATCAAAATGAGAAGATAGAAATTGCATCTTCTCAAACGATTGTCAATGAGGGAGATAAGATATTTGTGGCTACAATACCCAACGACAGGGAAAAAATAATAGCTTTCATAGGAGAAGAAATAAAAATGGGGCAGGAGGAATGGAATTTGTTGGATAAACAACTGGTTTCCAGACGTATTCTGATAACTCGTTCGGAGATGAATGGTAAATCTCTTCAACAGCTTAACCTCAGAGCAGTGTATGGTGTAAATATTACCCGGGTGAATCGGGCAGGAGTGGATCTGATTGCTCAAGCCAATCTGCAATTGCAAATGGGAGATCGTTTGACTGTTGTAGGAGACGAAAATTCCATTAAAAATGTGGAAAAACTATTAGGCAATCAAATGAAACGCTTGAATGAACCTAATTTGATTCCCATTTTCATTGGAATTTTTCTGGGAATATTGTTAGGAAGCGTTCCGATTGCATTCCCAGGTATTCCTCAGCCTGTTAAACTTGGATTGGCCGGAGGTCCTTTGATTGTAGCCATCCTGATGAGCGTATTCGGACCTAAATATAAATTAGTGACTTATACTACCATGAGTGCCAACCTGATGTTGCGTGAAATTGGTATATGTCTGTTTTTAGCCTGTGTTGGCATCGGAGCGGGGGATGGTTTTGTTGATACCATTTTGAATAAAGGAGGATATTATTGGATTGGTATAGGGCTGATTATAACAGTTCTTCCTTTATTTATCATCGGAATTATCGCAAGAAGCGTCTTTAAACTTAATTATTTCACA
Source organism: Bacteroidales bacterium (assembly GCA_031556755.1). GTDB lineage: Bacteria > Bacteroidota > Bacteroidia > Bacteroidales > Azobacteroidaceae > JAIRVZ01. The sequence continues at coordinate 3,244 of JAVBSK010000158.1, forward strand.
TTGATGGGATTGATGTCCGGAAGTATGACGGATCCTCCTGCCTTGGCATATTCGAACTCAGCGGCGGGTAATGATGCTCCGGCTGTAAGTTATGCATCTGTTTATCCGCTTACGATGTTTTTGAGAGTTTTGTGTGCACAGTTATTAATATTGATGTTTTTATAGAATAAGAGTAAACTCCAAAAAGAACCTTCAATGATACTCCAATTGGAATTGTACTGAATATCAGCTAGTTGTATTTGGACTTTTATTAGACTTCTCATTAGAGTCGCGTTAGACTAGTGTTGGAGTTTCGTTAGATTTCTTTGTCTTCCAGACGTTGTGTAGTCATTCCTTCGCCACTTTTCCGGAATCTTTTTCAAGATAGCCGGGCAATCGGGCTATCATATTATTGAGCTATTCTCTGGAATTCACTTCTTGCGCTTTGCAAGTGGCCAATAAAAAGCAGATACCTACTTCTGACAAGTAATTGTCTGAGCGTATCCCCATTCTCCAATATTACAGGGTATATTCTTTATTATTTTCCCTGCAAAACCGAATCTCCTCATTTTCCAAGTCAATGGCTTCCCGGCGGTGGGCAATCCTCAAATCCTGAACAGCATTATAGACCAGTTTCTGGACATGAAATCTATCGGTAACACGTTTGGCTTTATGAAACTCCTGCTGGATATTTTTTCCATGCTTCCAACCATATCTAACGTGATTTCTTTTATCCGATGGGAATACGTTCTAACGTATAAAGTTTATCCCAAATCCTCCACTTTTTCGGCTCACCATCAAAACCCTGTGTTCAAGAATAAATTTTTACCTTTGCAAAAAAAAGAAGATGAATCAAACCGTCTTATTATCATTAGCAAAATACGTTCTGGGAAATGAAATAGTTGATTATTTCGAATTGGTAAGAATA
>JAVBSK010000356.1:0-5150 GCA_031556755.1 Bacteroidales bacterium
AAAAGTGCCGTAGTTAAATACAACATCTATGTTTCCCGAAGGATTATTGATTCTCAAAGCTGTGTGTCCATAAATCGTATAAACGGCGTTCGAACGCGGCATCACAGTCAACAAACTGACCTGTGTACTATCGGGAGAAAAGGAAAAACAAGACAAAACCGTGCAGAAAAGAGCCAATATAAGCAAACAGAATTTACTTATCATCTTCCTCACAATGGATGTATTACAACTTATTTGATACGTTTTATATGACATTTTCTATACAATAGCCTTATATTCTTAATTTTAAAATCCACGCAAAAGTACGGAAATATTTTTGTATTTTTGACGGATGCATCTTATTGAGAATTGAGATGTGAAAAATATAATTTTAATATAAATCTAAACTTTATTCCATTTTGAATCATGAAACGTATTTTTTCATTATTGATCGCGGGAATTTTATTTTTACCCGTTTTCGCTCAGGACATCCAGCTACCCACTCCCAGAAAGTCAGGAGGAAAACCTTTGATGGAAGCACTCAGTCTGCGCCAATCAAGCAGGGAATATTCCGACAAAGACCTGAATCAGCAAACTCTGTCCAACCTGCTTTGGGCTGCTTACGGTTTCAACAGGGCAGATAAGAGAGTGGTTCCTTCCGCCAACAACAAGCAGGAGTTCGAGTTGTATGTAACGCTAAGAAACGGCATTTATCTTTATGAAGCGAAGTCCAATAAATTGATTTTGAAGAAACAGGGGGATTTTCGTAGAAACACCGGCAAACAAGATTTTACAGGAATCGCCGCTTTGAACCTGGTTTATGTTTCCGACATGTCTAAAACTTCCAACAGGGACATGGCTTTTGCCGATTGCGGATTTATCGCTCAGAATGTTTACCTCTTCTGCGCCTCAGAAGGTCTGAACACTGTAGTCCGCGGTTATTTCGACAAACAAGAGTTGCATAAATTGTTGAATCTGGGAGAGAAGCAAGAAGTAATATTGACACAAACCGTCGGACACAAGAAATAGTCCTATTCAATTTGCATTCAACAATCCCCGAGTGACATTGTATCTGAATCGAATGATTTTAGCCGCTTTGGGATAATCCCATTTTACACAGAGAAAATAAACAAACAGGAGGAATGAAGCAAGCCACTTCATTCCTTCGTTTATAAAAAGTTTCTTCAGGAACGTTGCTCGGGAGATGTTCAATGTCCTTATTCTTTCGCTTTTTCCAATGGCAAAAGTCATATTGTCCAGAAATTCTTCTGTAAGTTTATACGCAGGGATATGATGATAAACAACAGCAGAAGGAAGATAGTAGCACAAGATATCCGCCTGTTTCAAGCGAAGAAAGAAGTCTTTATCTTCAGCACCCAAAAGAGAAGAGCCTTTGCGTCCGAGTTTTGTATTGAATCCTCCTATCTCCGCAAACAAATTCCGACGGAAAGTTGCATGCCCTGTTCCCGGACAATCTTTATCCTTGACCAGGATTTTGATTTGGCTCCCCTTTTCAAATGCTCCGGTAATCGCCCTTGATATAAACGGAGAAAGCCAGTGCGGCGGTTCGACCTCATATACAGGAACTACCGGACCTGCACACAAAACCGCAGGTTTATACTGAGAAAAAAAGATATTCAATTGTTCCAGATAATCTGTGTTTACAGTTTCATCGTCATCAAGAAATGCAATAAACTCAGCTTTCGCTTCACTGACACCACGATTGCGGGCATGGGATACGCCTGGCTGTTTTTCCAGACAATAGCGAAATATCAATTCCGGACGATTTTCCCTGAATGTACTACAAACTCCAGCCGTATCATCCGAACTATTGTTATCTACGACAATCAGTTCAAAATCATCTTTCGGATAATCCAGAGCAACCACACTCTCAAGCGTATTCAAAAGATAAGACGCCCGGTTGTACGTACAAACTATAACAGAAAATTTCATCTGCAATTTTCAATCAAATACAAGAAATTAATCTAAACGAAAGGAAGTTATTCCAGTTTATTTTTCCGGTTTCGACTTGTCTGATAGAAATAAAACAAGATGAAAGCGATCAGAATCAACATCAGCAATCCCGAAGAAGTTGTAGTAACAATTCCACAAATTTTGACTCCATCATGGTCGAATTCCATCACAATCTGATGTTCTCCGGCGGGAACAGGAATGGCTCGCAAAGTCCAATCCGCCCGGCTGATGGGAACCTGTTTACCGTCTATATATGCTTTCCAACCATAAGGATAATAGATTTCCGAAAAGACCGCCAGACCGCCTTTTTCCGATACAGATTTATATTCCAACCGATCCGGAGTATATTTAGTCAGGTCAATCTTCGCCATACTATCAGGAATGATTTGCAATCCGTCCAGATTTTCCGCAAACTTTTTATCCAATATGGCTTCTTTCTTCGGATCCAGGTTGTTCAATGCCGTCATTTCCTCATCGGCAGTATTTGCAAAACGATATGAATCAACAAACCAGGCATTTCCATCATGGTGAAAATTCGGGATGGGAGGCTGTTCCGGATTATATATGATATACTTTGTATTCAACATGTTCAATGTCGGGCAATGGCTCAGTGTGGAATCAATACCAGCTAATGTAGGATTGGTCTTGAATGTCTGATTAATAGATTCCATTTCCAACGATATACGACGTTCGATCAGATCCTGGTAACGACGAAGTTTGGCCGCCTGGTAGCCTCCGATGGATTTATGATAATAGGAAGTCTTTGTTTCATTGAAAGGATTGTTCATATTCAACACCCGGTAAGAAAGGGCATCGTCTTTCAAGATTTCTTCATCGGCAAGCGATTTCTTGAATGTTTGGTCGGTATACTCCCTTTTCGTAACGAATTTATCTTTGTTCAGATAGCGTTTGTCTATCTGCCATAAGTCACACAATACCAGTAATAATATTGCCACGGAAACATATATACCTGTTTTTTGTTTGTTTTTCGCATTAATATACCAGAACACCAGACCTGCCGCCAACAAAATAAACGCCAGAGACCTGAAAGCATCGGATTGCAACAAGGCTTTTCGGTCTTGCAACAAGGCATCATAATACCATGCAGGAATCTCCATCGCGGCATCCATCGGCGACTGGAAATTAAAAAACACACCTGGCATTATCCATAAAACGAGGCAAATTCCGCCCGTAATACCGGTAGCATACACCAATGCATTTTTCATCCTGATCGAATCTATTTTACCTTTCAAAATCTCATTCAACGCCATGACTGCCAATACTGGAAAAATGATTCCGGGAATCACCAAAGCCATCGAAACTGTCCTGAACTTGTTGTAATAAGGGAAATGATAGAACATGAAATCATTGAATGATTCGAAATATTTACCCCAGGAGAGGAAAAAAAAGAAAATACATGCTCCCAACATCCACCATTTCGCTTTACCGGAAAGGATGAAAAAAGACAGTATAAAAAGAAAACAGATGATCGCTCCGAAATAAACAGGGCCGGATGTAAACGGTTGATCTCCCCAATACGTATACGTTTGTACATTTTTCCCCAATTGAGCGCCTTGCGCCTGCAAAGCTTTATAAAGATGGGAATCTTTGCCCAGATAACCACCGGACTCCCCTCCCATCAGATTGGGAATCAATAAGGTAAATGTTTCTGCCTTTCCATAACTCCAGGAAAATGCATAATCCTTGTCTAATCCTGTCGATACTTTTTCCGTTTCTGTTCCATGCTGCGGAGTCAATTCAGACTGTCCGCGAATACTCTCCTTTGACAATTCGTAGGTCAAATATAAGTTATTGATATTAGCCCCTACAGTAAAAAGAATACCTAAGGAGAAAATGCCAACCGACAAAGCCAAATGCCTGAATTCCTTTTTTTTAATACAGGAAATTAAAAACGGAATAATCAATATGAAACAAAACAACGCCGTATAATAAGTAATCTGCAAGTGATTGGCCGATATCTGCAAAGCCAGACCCATGGTAAATAATAAGAAACCTAACCAATATTTCTTACGGAAAACACCAATAAATCCGGCCAGTATCAATGGGGTAAATGCCAAAGCCCAGGCTTTATTGACATGTCCGGCTTCTATTATAATCAGGTTATATGAAGACAACGCCAATGCAATTGCTCCCAGTACAGCGATGTAAATATTCGAAGTCAGGAACAAGCACAAAATGTAGGACATGATTAAAAAGATAAAGATCGGACCTGCCGTATTGGGGTCCATCAGGCTCATCATTCCTATCTTAAGCTTGTCTACAAAATTAGTTCCTTCTCCATATCCCGTAATCTGATAAGTGGGCATACCAGAGAACATAGAGCCTGTCCATCCTGTTTTTTCTCCATATTCAAGAACTTCCTGCGCCATTCCGGAAAATTGGGATACATCATGTTGAGGCAACACTTTCCCTTCGAATACAGAAGTAAAATAAACGACAGTCAACAATAAAAAGAAAAATAAAACTCCAATATGAGGCAACGCCTTTTTAATAAAAATCTTCATCTTAAATATATTGTTTGTAAATTTTAAACAATTTCCGGGTTTGCAAAGGTACAATTATAATGATAAATACATTGCTTTTAGAGGTGATTTTAGAAGCTGTCCTTAGTCATTCAACCGGATTCTACCAGATTTGCCAACAAGGGACATCGACCGAAAATGTCTTTTCCCTGTCCATTCTCATCCCCAGATACATGCCGGGATTGGAACTAAACGTACCGATAAAACAGTCAGAATCAGCCAGAAGATCCATTGAAGCAAATAATTTAATCAACTGTCCGGTTTTCTGTTTTTTATCTTGTTTCTTGAACTGCTGATGAAAATAACCCTTCTCCGTTTCTTCGCAAAGCGTATAAAAATTATAATCCGGATAATTTTTCTGGAGATTCTCAATCACACTGTAATCGTCCGTCAAAACGAAGATATCTTTCATCGTTGACAATTCCTCTTTCCGTTTCATGTAGACATCAATCTCTTGAATTTGCGCTTCTATAAACTTGTCTCCGCCCCTGATATGAAATCCGGCGTATTGTTCCGGTAAATGAATGGAATTCTTCAGTTTATCAACTTTTTTCCGGATTTCAGGATTATATTTCCACGTCATTGTAATCAACTCCCTGGATACCTGCCTCAAGTCTCCCCGTAAATTCAACTGGGGAATGGAATAGATTTTGT
>JAVBSK010000276.1:0-2709 GCA_031556755.1 Bacteroidales bacterium
TATAGCTTATACTCCTGTTAATCACTTGGGAATTATAGCCAATGGTATTTATAGAAACTCCGATGGAAATGAAGTTACATTTGCAGATAAGGCTTATCCTCTAAACCAAAAATATTATTTGGGTGAACTAGGTTTGGGTTATTATACAAATTGGAATGATAACAAATTCTTTTTTGAAACATATGGAGGTGTTGGTTTTGGAAAAACTCAATATCAGAAGGCTAATTATTATGTTTTTCCAATAGGGAAGATATCTGATATAGAAAACTATGAATCACGGATTACTCAGTTTTTTGTTACTCCGGCTGCTGGTTATCGTATTCCATTTGCAGATAAGTGTAAAGCGATCTTTATTCTTTCAACTAATCTTAACAGCGTTCGGTTTTATGATTATAGTCCGGCACTTAAGGTCCCTCAGGCTAACTCTACTTGTTATTTTCTGTCTCCCGCACTCACATCACGGTTACAATTTTCATATTTTGAATTACAAATGCAATTGGTAAGCTATAATCAATTGAATAAAGATGTTATTCCGACTTATAATCCGTTATTTTTTTTCTATAATAAAGAATTTTATTCCAAGAATAATTGGGGATTTACACTTGGAGTTTCTATAAATCTGAATAAACTTATTCAAACTTATTGCAAGGGAAAATAGTTATTTTAGGTCAAAGCATAAAAAAACGTCAGATTTAGTAGGATGATATCCGATGTTATGTCTCAATGTTACAGATTTAATAAAATAATTGCTAAATTTGTAACATCTCTTAATCATAAACAATTAATCCATATCAGTCCTTATGAAGAAGCTTTTTTTATTTCCATTGTTGGCAATTGCAATAGTGGCTTGTGCTCAACCTCGTCCAGAGAAGTCCTGTTCCACTTATGAAGAACTTCCTGATCCGCATAAGTCGGAGGCTAATTGGGAAAAAGTAAAACCGGGGTTTAGTATTTCCTTTGGCAGTATTGATGAAAGATATGCAAAGCATGTCGCCCCTGAATTCAAAGAAAATCTGATATATTGGGAAGGTGTTGCCTGGAAAGGTGAGCGTATTTCTTCTCAATTAGTACTGTGGACAACAGAAGATGTAAAGCAGGTGGAATTTGAAATTTCTGATCTGAAATCAGGAAAAAATCTGATTCCCGATTCCTGTGTCCAGCCTCATTTTGTTCGTTATACGATGACTGATGAGTTTGGTCCTGGATGTGGACATCGTAAGCCCGATGATTTTCCGGCATCTCTTTCTGCCGATGTCCTGGATAATATCGAATGTATGAATATGGAAGCCAAGTCTGTTCGTCCTGTGTGGATTACAATTGATGTTCCTCGCGATGTGGCTGCGGGTATTTACAAGGGAAAGATAACTTTATTTGCTAATGTGAATGGAAAAGCATTTAAAAAAGAGTTGAGTTTACAGGTTGAAGTTCTCAATAAAACCCTTACTCCTCCTTCTGAATGGCCATTTTACCTAGATTTATGGCAACATCCTACTTCTGTTGCCCGTTGGCATAATGTTCCATTGTGGAGTGACGAACATTTTGCATTATTGCGTCCGATTATGAAGCGACTAGCAAATGCCGGTCAAAAGGTAATTACGACAACATTGAATAAAGATCCCTGGAATGGTCAATGTTACGATCGTTATGGAGATATGATTCTATGGACAAAAAAATCGGATGGAACTTGGTCGTACGATTATACTGCATTTGATAAATGGGTAACTATGATGATGGAACTGGGTATAGGTAAGGTAATTAATTGTTACTCAATGGTTCCATGGAATAATGAACTACATTATTTTGATGCGGCTAAAAATGATACGATTACGCTTCAGGCAGTTCCCGGAACACCAATATTTGAATCGATGTGGCTTCCTTTCCTTTCTGATTTTAAAGAACACTTAAAAGCTAAATCCTGGTTGGAAATTACGAATGTTGCTATGGACGAACGTGATCCTAAGACAATGAAGGCAGTTATCGGATTTTTACAGAAGAATGCTCCTGAGCTGGGAATTGCATTTGCTGATAATCATAAGAGCTATCGAGAATATCCTTTCCTGAAAGATATTAGCGTGTCTCATAGTGCAACCGTAGATCCTGAAGATCTAAAATATCGGAAGGAACATGGATTGATCACCACCTATTATGTTTGTTGTGCCGACAAGTTTCCGAATGCATTTACTTTCTCAGCTCCGGCTGAATCAGCTTTTGCTATCTGGTTTGCAACAGCTTCCGGTTTTGATGGATTTCTGCGTTGGGCATATAATTCCTGGGTTGAAAATCCGATATTGGACAGTCGGTTCAGAAACTGGCCTGCCGGTGATACTAATATTGTATATCCGGAAAACAAAAGTTCTATCCGGTTCGAAAGACTTATTCAAGGTCTTCAGGATGTTGAAAAACTAAGGATTTTACGTGAAGAGATAGCGAAATCAAACGATAATACGGCTAAGGCTAAATTGGGAAAAATAGATGATTTATTGAAACGGATCAGTAAACTACCGGAGCCGGAAGAGCCTTGTAATTTGCTGGTTGAGAGAGCAAATAGATTAGTGAATGATTTAGCGAGATAAGTTTTTGAAGCAAATGATTATATAAAATAGAATCTCCGTTATCATAAAGTTGAAATGAAGTGCACCCCAAAAGTTTTGTTTTTAAATTTTTGGGTGGACTTCAGTTTTTTGATAGGATTAATATTTTATTTTTGAT
>JAVBSK010000112.1:0-22060 GCA_031556755.1 Bacteroidales bacterium
AGAAGGGGGAACCGCCGTTGCGGAAATCTTGTTCGGAAAAACCAATCCTTCCGGAAAATTACCTGTAACATTCGAAAAACGCTGGGAGGATAATCCTGTCTATAACAGCTATTATGATCCGGATGGGGACAAACACGTCGAATATACGGAAGGCATTTTTGTCGGCTACAGAGGCTATGACAAATTAAAACGAGAAGTGCAATATCCGTTTGGTTTCGGATTATCCTATTCCTCTTTCGAATTGAATAATTTAAAAATATCCGGAAAGAATACTGATATAGAAGTTTCCTGTGTATTGGAAAATACAAGTAAAACAGCAGGGGCGCAGGTTGTTCAACTCTATGTAGGCAAAAGAAACGGAGGCGTAATTGAACGCCCTCTTCAAGAACTGAAAGGATTTGAAAAAGTTTATTTGAAACCGGGAGAAAGCAAAACCATAACTATCCAATTAGATAAAAACGCTTTCTCTTATTATGATGTAAGCCAAAAAGATTTTGTAGTTGATCCGGGAGAATATGAAATCTCGTTAGGATTTTCATCCAAAGACAAAAAACTTGCTAAAAATATTTCAATAACTAAAAAATGAATTTGTCAAACCGGGTGGAATATATTCCGCCCCTTGTCAACTCATTAACTTGTAACTCGTAAAAAAAAACATGAAAACACTTTATTTGAGAACAGCGCTTATAATTGTAATTGGGCTGACGTTGTCTCAAGTGGCAAAAGGTCAGGAACAGTTGACGAATTTGCCGACCATCTACATTACAACAGATAATGGACAGTTTATTGAACAAAACAAAAAAGATATTTACCTGGCAGGTAAAATAACTATCAAAAGTTCTGTTCCTTCAGAAGAGATAACCAACGTTGTTATGGAAATAAAAGGAAGAGGAAATTCTACTTGGGGTATGCCGAAGAAACCTTTCCGGATTAAATTAGATAAGAAAGCAAACCTGCTCGGACTTCCAGCCAAAGAAAAAAACTGGGTATTGTTGGCTAATTATGCTGATAAGACACTGATGAGAAACGCTGTCGCCTTTAAGGTCAGCAAACTTGTAGGGTTGGAGTTTACCCCTTCTGTCCGCTTTGTTGATCTTGTATTCAATGGCCAATTTTTGGGTGGCTATATGTTGACCGACCAGGTTGAGGTGGCTGATTTTCGCGTACCTGTGGAAAAACAAGAGATTACCGATACAACAGAACCGGCAGTAGCCGGTGGCTATTTGCTGGAAATTGATGGTTTTGCCGCCGGCGAACCTAAATGGTTCACAACACCGGAGGGATTAAAAGTAACCATAAAATATCCTAAAGACGATGAAATCAATGACGCTCAATTGAAATATATCACTGACTTCACTAAAGCATTCGAAAATAAATTATTTTCCAACGATTTTAAAGATCCCTTGAAAGGATACAGAGCTGGGGTTGATACCCTTTCTCTGATTAATTGGTATATCGCATGTGAACTAACTGGAAACTCCGATTCGTTTTGGAGTACCTATATTTACAAAAAAAGATCGGATGATAAATTCTATTTCGGACCGATGTGGGACTACGATATTGCCTTCAACAATGATAGCCGCTTAGGGGACGCCCAGGAAAAAGCCATGCGTGAATCCGCTCACCAACCACGTACCTGGATTGAGCGCCTGTGGAAAGACGAATGGTTCCAAAAAGCGGTGGAACATCGTTGGAGAGAATTGGTGGATGCAGGATTAGAGAATGAGCTCACATCCTATATCAACGAAACTGAAGCGTTATTACAATCATCTCAAACTAAGAATTTTGAAAGATGGAATATTCTGAACCGTAAAGTCCATTATGAATTTGCCTTGTTTCCTACCTATAAGGGTGGTGTGGACTTTTTAAGGTCGTACGTAAAAAATAGGATATCCTTTTTGTCAAAGAACTTTACAGTCAAAGAACCGGAGAAACCAACTCCTCCCTTCGTCGCTGAAGATTTCTATTACAGGATATTAAACCGGAAAACGAATAGCGCCATAGACGTAACCGATGCATCCGTAGAAGTTAATGCTTCTTTGATGATGTGGGCGCCCCAGGAAACCAATGATTCCCAGTTGTGGCGTATTCAGTCATTAGGAAATGATATATTCCGGTTCGTCAACAAAAATTCAGTACTGGCGATGGCCGCTGCAGGAAAAGACAATAATTTGAAGCAAGTATCCATAGATCATCGGGACAATAATCAGAAATGGAGAATCGTCCCGCTTTTCACGGGTGGTATATATGGGATCGTCAACCCTGCTACAGGATTGTCTGTCAATAATAAAGGAGGAAACTTAAACAATGGAAATCCGGTCATCGTTTATGACAACAACATTACTAATGAGGATAAAGTCAATCAGCATTGGTATATGATCAAGTGGGAGCCGATTGTTGTTTCATCATCAAATAAGTCGATTGCGAATTCAGAATTCTCCTTTCTGATAGAAGATCACAAAATACTTTACTATCATATTCCAGACAATTCAACCGTCAGGTTATACAATTTACAGGGAAATATGGTTTACGAAAGAAAAAAGATCTCCGGCTCCGGAGAATTGGATATGAATCTGAGAGGTGTCTATATATTCAACATTATTTCTGATAAGGGAGTACAAAATACAAAAGTAATTCTATTATAGACGAACAAACAGGAAAAACAAATGTGTGTAATCCAAAAGTATACATTTAAGACAAAGTAGTATTCATATCTGCTATGGAGACAAATATCCTTTTGCGCTCTTGTTCTTATTAAAACCAATTACATACTTTTGCTTAACGAAAGCGTTAAAACTGTATCCATGAAAAATCTCTTTTTAACTTCAATTTTATTATTCTTGTTTACCGGTCTTTCTTGTGCGGAAGATATGGTTCCAGGGGTATATAGAATCGCCAGTTATTTCACTCCAAGAAGTAGTAAGTTATTATCAGTCAATAATTCTGATGGATTAGGAGATGTTATTATCTGGACAAATACGAAAGCAAACGCCCAATACTGGAAAATTACAAAAGATGAAGATACCGGTTTCTATTACATAACCAATATGTTTACCGGAAAGGTGCTGTATATGAATACTGCAACGGGTAAAGTAACACAAGAATTTGCAAATACAAGAAGACAAGCCAGGTGGGAAATTCTGCCAGTAAGCGGACTTGCATCCTGTTACTACATCACATCCGAATCGATGCTTTCCGGAGATAATAAATTATTCCTGGAAGCGGCTGCAGCAACAGAAGGTGCAGCGGTCAGTATGCAACTGAAAAGCACTGCAAGTTCAAATCCTCAGATATGGAAAATAGAAGCCGTGGATGAAATACCCAACACATTTACATCCGACGTGCGCGACGATATTATGAGCCGATGGAAAAGCAAATATTATAAAGATAATATTGACGATTCGAGTTTTAGGGCAAGATTGGACAAAGGCGGTTGGTGGAGTGATGCTGAAATGTTCGAAATCATACTTGATGCTTACGAAACTACCGGAAGCTTTCAATATAAAGAGATGTTTAAAAAGCTCCATACCGATTTTATTGCAAGGCAAGGAAGCACTTGGGGTTATCATGAATATAACGACGACATGGCATGGATGATTATCGTTTGTGCCCGGGCATACTTGCTATTCGGAGAAAATGCTTATCTACAGCAGGCCACTACAAATTTTAACATAATGTACACGCGCGCTTTGTATCCGAATGGATTGCTTCGCTGGAAGGAAAGAGATGAAAATACGAAGACAGGAACAAATTCATGCATAAATGGACCCGCCGAAGTGGCATGTTGCTATCTGGCAATCGCTACAGGAGATAATTCATACTACGAAAAAGCGAAAAGTCTATATACTTTGCAACGTCAACATTTGGTAGAACTACCCTTTAGCGGTAAAATATATGATTCCATCACATTTATCAATGGGACAGGAACTGAGATTGCTCTTGATGATAAAGGAAATAAAAGAATAAATTATTGGTCGTCTACTTATAATCAAGGAACTTATCTTGGTGCAGCATTGATGCTTTACAGCCACTACGGAGATGAGCAATACAAAGAAGATGCCATCAAAATTATAGATTGGACAAAGAAAAACCTGTGTAATTCGGCAGGTATTTTCAATGGCGAATGTGGAAAACAGGTTGATGCCAGTGGCGATTTACCCGGATTTAAAGGTATATTTATGAGATATGCCCGCCGTTGTATCGTTGATTTAGGTAAGCCCGAGTATGTCGACTGGCTGCAAAGCAATGTTATCCGCGCTTATAACAATAGAAACAGTGTAGGTGTTATCTGGACAGCCTGGCAGGAAAAAACGACAGAGGACTTCAAATTTGGCGAATTCGGATATAATTCGGGACAAGGAGCAGCTCCATTCGGACCCTCAACAGCAGTTTCATTAGCATTCAATACTCCGTTAGACAAGAATTTAATTATTAAAGATGCTTTTGCTAAAATCGAAGCTGAAAATTTCAATTACCTGAAAGGAATAGAAACCAATAGTTTATCGGAAGACGAAACACCAATTGTTACCAATATCAAAGATGGATACTGGACAGGTTACCATCAGGTAAATTTTGGTTCTCAAACCGCCCAGAGTGTCGAATTTAGGGCTCTGAAAGTGGCTGCCGCTGGACAAATAGAGATTCGATTGGGAAGTCATACGGGAACTTTGATCGGGACAGCGGACATTCCAGGCGGAGAAAATGAATGGGAAACCGTCCGATGCAATATCCAACCAGTCGGTGGAAAACAAGCTGTTTATCTGGTATTCAAAGGATCCGGAGACTTATTCAGACTTAATTATTTCAGATTTGGTCAATTCGGAGCAGGTAGTAATAAAATAAATTCCGACAAGGTGATTATCCCTTCCGAAATAGTAACTGATTCTTTCCAAATCATGTCTTCACAAAGAGGTCAGATATACCTTTACTCAATAGACGGGAAATTGGTGCATACTCAACCACTGGGCCCGGGAGATACAACTATAGACATGAAATCTCTTAAAAGAGGTCTTTATATTATAAGAGTAGATTGTAGCGGGAATACGGTAAGTCAAAAGATTATAAAGTCCTGACAATTAGAAAAACTCTCTACAATATAAACTATTGAGTTTAACTTTATATTAAATTATATTCTCATTAATTATTAAAAAAAATCAAGAAAATGAAGAAAGTCTTTTTACTCCTTGTAATTGCTGTTTGTTGCAGTAATTTGTTCGCTCAAATAGCGCAAACGTTTGTTCCGGAAGTTGGAAAAACGTATTATATTAAGCCTGAATCTCATAATAAAGCAGCTTGGCGTCAGTTTTTATCCTTGGATGATACTGATAATAACAAGTTGAGATTTAAATTGCATACGACATCAGAGGCTATTGCCGACGCAAATGCAAAATGGGAAATTCAATATGTAGATGGAAAAGGTTATGTGTTGAAAAATAAAGGTTCCGAAAAATATGTAACCAATGTTATTGATGCTTCTTCCGCAACTTTAGATGAAACAAAATGTTATTTTGATTTCAGCTCCAAAGGAGATCTATACATTGGTAGCGCTTGGCAAACTCCAACTTACGCAATTCTTATAGCAGGAACAGGAGATGGATTTGATATCTCTATAAACGACACCTACTCTACTGTCAATAAATGGAGCTACGGCGGCGGTCAAGACAATAGACGATTTTTAATTGTTCCCGAAGACAAACTTAGTTGTTTTGATTTTCCATACGGAGAAGGGGGTACATATTATATCAAAAGTCTAAGGAGTGATTTTAAGAACGGTTATATAGCAGAAAACGCCAACGCTCAATTAGCTGTCATTTCGGCAGAAAATGCAGCTACAGATCCAAAAGCACAATGGGAAGTTGCTTTCGTGAGCGGTTCCGGATATACTATTAAGAATAAATCAACAGGACATTACTTTACCGGCGCTAATTTGGCTAATAATACAACAAACGGTATTGATTTGTCGTCATCTAGTCCTTCTTATTTTAATCTTCCTCTTTATACTAAAGGAGGCAACTATAGATCCTATGAACAAGGAAAATATGCGGATGGAGTATATTCAAAAACTACATTTGGAGCATGTTTTATTGTTCCTGCCGGAGCTACTGTTGCTATGGATGCATTTAAGAAAGCCGAAGGTGATTTTGGAGTTTGGACTTGGTTAAGTAACTCTGATAATGGAGCTTTTATATTCCAAACACCATCTGAAGCAAAATTATCTTCAGGTATAATAAACAATGCTTTCACTCCGATCGCAGACACAAAATATTATATTAAGTCTATTTGGCCTATAACCCCAGACCAAGGAAGAACTAAAGAAAACATGGTTGATATTTATGTATCAGATAATGGAGGACTTAAACTTGAAACTGTCACTGAGAGTAATATAAAAACATCCGAGATGGCGCAATGGTATATAACCCTTGATCAGACTGATGGCGGTTATTATTTCCAAAATAAAGGAACAAATAACTATATTAAGGTTGCTAGCAATGGGGAAGTATCAATGGCAGCCAAAGATGATGTAAATTCATTCTTATTCAACATTGCTCTCTACGGCAATTCAACAAATCCGGTATACACTTATACTAATTCAACAACAGAGAAATCGTTTACTACTGTTGGTTATCACCTGATCAATAAATCCTACAATAAAGAATTAGACTTGAACAGATCATTATTCACCATTGGAACCTGGAGTCCGGAAGATAACTTGTGGAAATGTTGGATGATTCTTACTGAAGCAGAATTGACAAAACTTCTCAATGTAAAGAATGGAATAACGACTTCGTCTTCCATTGCTTCGGCCCTTCAAACATCAGTTTATAGTTCAGACAATGTTATATATGTTAATTCTACAGAAAGTATTCAGGAAATTTCTGTTTACAATATGCAAGGACAATTGCTTTATGCAGGAACTAGCACAACGATTGAGGGTATTTCCGGAGTTTGCATCGTAAAAATATCTACTAAAAATGGTATTAATAATCACAAATTACTTGTAAAATAATCTTTTAGGACTTACCACAATCAAGTAGGAGGAAATTAAAGCAGTTTTCTCCTACTTTTGTTTTCGGCCTCTTACAACAAGCAGATTTTTTAAAAGTGATTGTATTTTTATAACCGTAGGTAAGAGAAGCGTTAGCCTACGGAAGAAAATCATATCAATAGCAATTAGACAAGCAAGCCTTTCGGGCAACAATCAATAGGGGAGATACATTTTCTATTGATATTCAAGACCTCCGGTCTATTGCTTAGATCGAATTCACGTTAATATAAACTGATTGTTGCGATACACGTAATAGCGAAAAGTTGTTTGCGATTTTCTGTAATAATTTTCCTGTAAAAAATTGAAATATTGCTTGTAAATTTTTAAACAGTTTCTTAAAACTGAAAATAAATAAATGGAGGTAGGTCGGCGCTTGTAAATTGATACAGAGTAAAAACAATAACTACGACACAGATCCATTGCACCCAGATAGGGAGAAGAGCGAAGTTCAGCCGATACCATTTCTTGTAACGCAGCGGTAACCAGTGAATTATCATTCCGAAAGCGAAAATCAGAAAAACAATCCGGTACTCATACAGAATCGGAAGAATCGTATCAGTATCCCATTTTCCTCCAATCCGGGCGATCATACTATCGGCCGTATTCCAGGCCGTTGTATTGGCTTCTGATGGGTCTAGATTCGAACCTGTCCGGAAAAACAAACGAGTGAAAGAGATGAACACAAATGTCAGAAAAATTGACCAAGCCTTATTTAACCAGCTTATCGATTCTTTCTTAAAGTATGTCCGGTAAATAAATGCAATTGAAATTCCCAGGAGAATGACTCCCATCCAAATCGTTCCGATGTAAAATAAAGGAGCCGGGTAAATGATATTCAAGATAATGAACAGGACGAAAATAGTTCCGGAAAACCATATGCGACGGGCGTTTTGCATTCCTTTCCAGATTTTGTGAATCCAGATTCCCATACCGTTCAAACCTCCCCAAATCACAAAATTCCAACTGGCTCCATGCCATAAACCGCCCAGTAACATGGTGATCATCATATTGATGTTAGCCCGGGTTTTACCTTTCCGATTGCCTCCGAGGGGAATGTAAAGATAATCTTTCAACCAGGTAGAGAGAGAAATATGCCATCTTTTCCAGAAATCTCCCGGATTTACAGCTTTATAAGGAGAATTGAAATTGACCGGTAAATAAAATCCCATCAACATGGCGACTCCGATAGCAATATCGGTGTATCCTGAGAAGTCTGCATAGACCTGTAAAGAATAGGCGAAAAGCGCCATCAGGTTCTCAAAACCGGTGAACAGCATCGGATTTTCAAACACCCTGTCGGCAAAGTTGAGTGCAATGTAGTCACTCAGAATAATCTTCTTCAATAATCCGTTCAAAATCCAGAAAAGAGCAATCCCGAATTGTCTCTTCGAAAGAAAGAATTTTTTATGTAATTGAGGAATGAATTCGTTCGCGCGAACAATCGGCCCGGCCACCAGGGGAGGAAAAAAAGTGACGTAAAATCCAAAGTCCAATATATTATCAACGGGGGTAGTTTTCCTTTTATATACATCAACAATATAACTGATAGTTTGGAATGTAAAAAACGAAATACCGACAGGCAATAATATTTTTGAAGGATCAAAATGGCTTCCTGTCAGGTCATTCGCCCAGATGGCAAAATAATTTACTATTTGTAAATTTTTGTCAAAGAGAGAATTATATGCGTCTGTGAAAAAGTATGCATATTTGAAATAACACAGTACAAGTAGATTGATCGAAACTCCGATAGTGGCAAAAACTTTCTTGACACTCTTTTTTTCTGAGCGGTAAATCATTTTTCCGGAAAAAAAACCGCAAAGCACAGATAAAAGGAGTAACGAAACGAATAACCCACAGGTTTTGTAGTAGAAAAAAAGGCTGGCGAAGAGGAGGAAGGTATTTCGCAGTAATTTTTTGCTATGAATTAAACTGAAAAGGGCGAAAACAAGGGCGAAAAACACCCAAAAATAGAATTGAGTGAACTGAAGAGGATATTTTTCATCAAATGAAAAGATGTTATAAAAAAACAGTTTGAGATTTTCGATGTTCACTTTGTTTCCGGTTTAAGAGATTCTTTATAATTTAAATATGCCGAAATGAAAGCATTATAAAATAAATCGCCTATCAGTTCGTAACCTGCGTCCGTAAAATGAACCCTGTCAGGTTTGGCTAATCTGGCGGATTTCCATTGATACATTGATTTCAATCCTCCCATGATATCGAATTGATCCCACACCGCCCCTTTGTTCGCTTCTGCGAGGGCATAAAAAGTTTCTTGGGCGATCAATGCGTTTTTGTTGACGACGAACTTACCTCTTACCTTGCGGTAACTGTCGTTGTTTGTGATGAAGATGAAAGCGCAATCCGGATTTACATTTTTTATTTTGTCGATTAATTGTTGATAGGAAGATTGAAAATCGCAGGCGTTGAAACGAACTGAAGCGGCATCGTTGATGCCGATACCAAAGATCACCAAGTCAGGATGAACCAACTCGAGATCTTCTTCAAAGTATTCACAGTTCAGATATGAAGGAACGCTCGCCCCGTTGACTCCGATGGAATGAAACGATAAACCGGGGTAGTCGTTATCCAGAAAAAGGCCGGTCAATGTAAATAGCTGGCTCGAATCCCGACAATTGATCTTGACTGAAAATTCACTCGAAACCGAGGGAATATCATAGGTATACCTCCGTAAAACAGTGTCGATTTCAGTGGGTTGGTAATCAATGGAATCAATCACGATGGAGGGAACAACCAGACTGCTGTCTGAAAAACCGAGCAGACAGATTTTTTGAGATACGAAAGAAAGTGAGTCTTTCAGTTTCACAGCTATTTTAGCGAGCGTATCATTGGTATAAACACAGATTCCGGTTAGTCCAAGCGGACGGAAAATCGGATTTTGTACGTTTCTAACCGCTTTCCATTCCCCCTTGTAAGTAACTTTATAATCAATCGGATTGTTGGTCTTTGCTACCCGGTATGGAAAAATCATTCCTCTTCGTGCGTAAGGCGGGAAGAAGTCTGACAGCATGTGTTTGCGTATTTGTTGCGACATCACTCCCGCCTGGACATGCGATCCTCCGATATGTAACACATTGATATTTCCTGTTTGAGAAGTCAGCACGGAATCATATCTGGCGAAAAAAACGTTCAGCAGAGAACTGTCTTTATCAAAAAAGAGGGTATCGGAACTGAAATTGGTAAATTTCAAATCCTCTACAGGAAGAAGTTCCCGGGAAAATCCATCTCCGGAAAATCCCAGTCGGCATATTATCAAAATAAGGATAATATATCGTTTCATTGTTCCTTCGTTATTTCTTTCCATAAATCATTGGCTTTTTCTTCTCCTGTCCGGAGCCTCAGTAAATGAAAATCATGCATGATTAAAAATGAATTCGATATTAATTCACCGATTTTATTTGCTCCCGAATGCGTGAAATGGATATAATCTTTCCCTGCGAGCGGAGGACTGTGATTGACCCAGGCGATCATCGAATTTTCACCTCCCATCACATCAAACATATCCCAATAAGCAATCCCGTTTTCATTGGCTGCTTCACATAAAGCGGTGGAGAAAGCGCGGATATGGGGATAACTCTGCATTTTGCCCGCAATCTTCGTACTCATGTCGGCGGGACCGATAAAAAGCATTTTCGCTTCAGGATATACTCTTTTAAGATAATTTATTTCAGCAGATATTTTACCTTTGAAAGATTCAATGTTTTTAGGCCCTTTTATTCCCGCCATGGCATTTCCTCCGAATTGCAGGATGATGAGTCCGGCGTCGATCAGTTGATATGAATTTCTCAGTACTGTCGAATCGGTTCTCGTGAAAATAAGTCCGGATGAACCCCTCAAAGGAATATTATCGACGTTCACGCCATGATGTCCATCGAGAAATATGCCGTAGATATTGGCGTTCCCATTCAAGGATAAAGACACTGAAGTTGAAGGATCCTGCAATTTCCATTCCATTGTTTGCATCCCTTTCCGGTCTGTTTCCCGTTCATATTTGGAATTTGTTTTCCTGTCATTCAGTACGGCTTTGAATGTCCCTTCGTGGTTTGTAAAGAGCAATTTAATTCTTGAAAACCGTTTGACAGCTTCTTTGGCCTCTTTTTGATTGGATTTGGAAGCCGAAAAAGTAGCGCTTCCATTCATACGGTAATATTTCGCCATCAAACCGTAATCTCTTTTCGGGGAATAGTTGGATTCCCCATAACAGGCATAAGAAACAAGATTTCCGGAAGAAGATGTATTGACGGAAAAAGTAGGAATCGATTGGACAATCGGTAATAATCCCGGTCCGCATCCTCCGAATTTGGATTGGAAGAAATCTCGTAAATCAGAAGAAATTCTGTCCAATTCTATCTGAGAATCCCCGTAATGCAATACCCTGATGACTTTCTGCTTGTCTTCCGCCTGTTCCAGGCTTTGAAAAAATGAATCAAAATAGGTGTAATCCTGATTGGGGAGATAGAATCGGGTAGGATGGGAGGTTACAAATTCTTTGTAATAGGCAATACTGTCTTTCAAGCCTTCGTTTTCTTCGACAGGCATGGCGGTTTCCAACTTTTCCAGTTTAGAATCTACGTCTATCGTATCCTGTTCCGTGTTCTGTGTCAGTATCTGTTCGATGGGAGGAAAACGCAAGGTCATGCTTCCGACTCGAATACCATCTGAAGGAAAAAACAGGCAAATCACCAGCAAAGCTGCAATGACAGACAGAATAAAAAATAATATCTTATACGCTTTCATCTGTAAATATTCCCTGTTCTCGATGTTTCAATATAATTCTTACGGGATATTTCTTTAAATACAAGGCAAGATGTTGCGCCGCATAAACAGACCGGTGTTGTCCTCCCGTACAACCGAACGAAAACATCAAATGGGAAAATCCCCGTTCGAGATAACGTTCTATATGTCTGTCTGCCAATGAATATATATCCTGAAGGAAAGTTATGATTTCTCCGTCGGACTCCAGAAATTCTATGACAGCTTGATCCAAACCGGTCAATTGTTTGTATTCTTCATACTTTCCAGGATTATGGATAGAACGGCAATCGAAAACATAGCCTCCTCCATTGCCGGATTCGTCTTCGGGAATCCCTTTTTTATAAGAAAAACTATAAATGGTGACAGTCAGCTTTGAATCCGGAAATACAGATTTTCCTGCGGGTTTGAGAGCTACCAGCTTATTCAGTACTTCTGTCAGATAAGGTAGTTCCGGAAACCCATTCTGCAAGAGTTCTTTCAGATTCTTCAATGCAAACGGTATACTGTCGATAAAATGTTTTTTCTTCTCGATATATCCCCTGAATCCATAAGCTCCTAATACCTGTAAGGTACGGAATAAAACGAAGTAATCAAGTTCTTTCCTGAAAGTTTCCCTGTTTGTATCAGGAAGATATTTATTCAGAGATGTGAAGTAGGTATTTATCAGTTCTTCCCGCAATTCCTCCGAAAAATTAGCTTTGGCCTGCCATACAAAAGAGGCTACATCGTAATGAATTGGTCCTTTCCTCCCACCTTGGAAATCGATGAAATATGGCTCTTTGTTGTATAACATCACATTACGGGACTGGAAATCTCTGTACAAAAACGTTTGTGAAGTATGTTTCAGTAAGATCTCGGAAAAATCCTGAAAGGCTGTTTCCAAGAGATTTTCCTGGAAATCAATTCCCGACATTTTCAGAAAATAATATTTAAAATAATTCAAATCCCAAAAAACGGTTCTTCTGTCGAATGCTTGTTGCGGATAACAGACTGAAAAATCAAGTCCGGATCCTCCTTTGAACTGAATCTCCGGAAGCAAAGCGATTGTTCTTTTGAGCAGGTCTTTCTCTTCTTCTGAGAAATTTCCGGTTTTCCGCCCTTCGGAAATAAAATCAAACAGGCTTGTATCTCCCAGATCCACCTGCAAATAGTACATGAAATCTCCGGAGACTGCGATTACTTGAGGAACAGGTAAGCCATGTTTGAAAAAATGGTTTGCCAGGGTAAGAAATGCTATATTTTCTTCCCGGGAAGTTCCTTTCACACCAATCAGGGAAATACCGGATGCAGATAGCCGGAAATAATTGCGGTTGGAGCCGGAACCGGAGAGTAAGGAAAGACTTTTCGGCTCTTTCCCTGTATGTTCAACGAACAATCGTTTCAGGTTATCCATTCAAATCAGTTATTATTTTTTGCAAATAGACGGGAAAGGGGTCTGATAATTTCACCCAACACAAGAACTATTGATGTACCTAAAATAATATACATCCAATCCTTAAATTCGATGGGAACCGTACGGAATACTTCTCCTCCGAACGTGACAATCAGGAATTGTCCCACTAAAATAATCAAGGCGGATAAAATGAAACCTCCGCATTGATGTATACCGTAGAAAGCGGAACGACCAGTCATAAACGCCTTGGCGTTGAACATATTCCAGAACTGTAACATCACAAAAATAGTGAAGAAGCAAGATAAACGATAGGCGCTCACCGTTCCGGTTTCGTCTCTGAAAATAAATAACAAAATCAGAAGCAGTATGACGAAAGATAATCCGGTGAACAGGATATTGAATTTCATTACGGAAGTAATGATAAAATCACTGTTTTTGCGCGGGGTTTTATTCATAACTTTCGGGTCGGGTGGGAGAGAAGCCAGAGCGCCGGCGGCAAAAGTGTCCATGATCAGATTGACCCAGAGCATTTGAGTCACCGTAAGCGGTAATTCGCTACCCAGGACGGAGCCTATAAAAACCAGGATCATCGCCGCCACATTGATGGTCAATTGAAACAGAATGAATCGTTGGATATTGCGATACAATGATCGTCCCCACATCACTGCCGTTGCAATGCTGTTGAAAGAATCATCCAGCAAGGTGATATCACTTGCTTCTTTAGCGACGGAAGTGCCCGTTCCCATCGAAAGGCCGACCTGAGCAAAATTCAAGGCTGGGGCATCGTTGGTGCCGTCTCCTGTGACAGCAACCACTTCCCCGTTTTTTTGTAACATCTGAACCAGTCTTTGTTTATCCGAAGGGCGGGCGCGGCACATGATTTTTAGTTTTTGCACACGATTCAGCGCTTCTTCGTCAGATAAAGCTTCAAAATCAGGACCCGTGATAATATGTTCTCCGGTACTGTCTTCCGACCAGATTCCGATTTGTCTTCCGATTTCCCTGGCGGTTCCGGGAGTATCTCCTGTTACTATCTTTACCTTTATTCCTGCTTGTAAGCATCGTTGAACAGCCTCCGGAACATCTTCCCTGACCGGATCGGAAATAGCTACGATTCCCAGGAATATCAACCCGTTTTCCAACAGCGATTTGATATCGGAACCATCATCAGGATTTAATTCTTTATAAGCGAAACCAAGCGTACGCATTGCTTTCTCCTGATATCCGAGTAATTGTTTGTTGATATCCGTTTCAAATCCTTCGGCTTTTTCCATGCCTTTTTCCGTAGATACGAATTTACATCTGGCGAAGACAATTTCCGGCGCTCCTTTTACATACAAGATTTGTTTATTCAATCGCGGTGAATTGATGATTACTGCCATGAATTTTCTTTCCGTACTGAAAGTCAGCAGATCGACAACCGGAGTTTCTTCTCTTACTTGTAAATAATTGATTTTTTGTTTATTCAACCAAAGTAAAAGTGCAGCTTCTGTGGGATTTCCCAAAGATTTGATTTTTCCCGGATCTGCGAAATCCAGATGTGCGGTTGAGTTGGTTGCAATGCTTTCGATGATCAATGCGCTGATTTCGTCGTTTGACAATACCTGGTTTTTCAGACCGAAAAAATTAGTCTGGTCGACTTTCATTTGATTTTGCGTCAGGGTTCCTGTTTTGTCCGTACAGATGACAGTTGCCGCTCCCATCGTTTCACAGGCATGCATCTTACGAACCAGGTTATTGGTCTTCAACATTCTACGCATACTTAATGCCAGACTCAAAGTGACGCTCATGGGTAATCCTTCCGGAACAGCGACCACAATTAAGGTAACGGCAACCATGAAGTGTTGCAGGATTCTGCCGGCATCATCGACTGAAATCCATGATTTTGAATCAAACGGATTCACTCCGAAGAAGAATCCCAGTCCGCAGAGGAATATGAACGCAAATAAGCCGT
Source organism: Bacteroidales bacterium (assembly GCA_031556755.1). GTDB lineage: Bacteria > Bacteroidota > Bacteroidia > Bacteroidales > Azobacteroidaceae > JAIRVZ01. The sequence goes on from JAVBSK010000112.1 coordinate 15,169, forward strand.
TTCTGATCCATTTCCACCAACTTCCTTCCGAAACAGCGCGTGGAACCTGAGCTTTTCCTCCTGTCAGATGGATGCCGTCGTAAACGATAGGTAACCAGATTTTAATGATTGCAATCATCATTCCGATCATCACAGCTCCCAAGAGTCCCAGTTGCCCCGGTCTGGGGCAAGTGCCCTCAAAAAATAAATCTTTGATGAAAAGGGTTAGAAAAGTCAGGGTTGCCAATCCGAATCCGATTACACCGATGAATTGCGCTAATTTTTCCAATTGTTTGTTCAATGGTGTTTCTTCCTCGGTTTTTTCCGCCGATTTGGTAGCTACTTTTCCAAATTCGGTAGCATCTCCGACGACAGTGATCCGGGCGAAACAATGTCCGTCTATGACGGTGGTTCCCCTGTAAATCTTATTGGACGGATAGGTGGAATCTTTCTGAAACGCGGCAGGATCAGTGGTTTTGGAAATACTCAATTCTCCTGTAAGAGTCGATTCGTTAACTATCAGAGAAATCGCTTCTATTAATTCGGCGTCGGCAGGCACTTCTTATCCCGTTTCGAGTAATATGATATCTCCTACGACTATTTCTTTCTTGGGAATTTCACAAATATTAGCGTTTCGAATAACCTTGACTAAAGTATCGTCATTGACTTGGTTCAATAAGTCAAATTTCTTACTGGCATCCATTTCGAACCAAAAAGCGACACCTACAGATAAGAATATGGCGCAAAAAATACCGATGGTTTCAGCAAATTCACCATGTACAAATGATATTCCTAAAGAAAGAATGGCTGCAATCAGCAAAATACGAATAATCGGGTCATTGAATTTTTCGAAAAACAGCTTCCAAAGAGACGCTCTTTGGGGTGGTGATAACAGGTTTTCTCCATGTTTTTTGCGACTTTCAATCACTTCCTGGTCGGTCAGTCCGACCAATTGTTTTTTCTGTTCCATTTCGGTATTTAGTTATTATATATGGGGATTGGATGCATTCTTGGAGAATAAAATTAATTGCGTGGATTCATTGGGTTTTTGTTTTGAGATATTCCAGTCTTCCCTGCGCTTTTATTTTTTCTTTCTTCAAATGTTCAATATCGGAAAGTACGGTAGACAACTCCTTGATTTCAATGACCGCATATTTATCTGCAGTGGTCATTTCCAGGTAATAATTCCGATCCCCAATATATTCTACTTTTATTTTTCCCTTATAGTTGTTGCAAATGAATTGGATGACTCCGGCATCTTTTCCTTTTTGATAAGTTACGATTTCTGTTGTGGCGCCCAAATCCCGGAAAGAGTAATTCAATCCGCCATCTTTTGGAATAAGCTCGGTTTCCGCATATTCCCCGGAAGGTGCCGATACTTTTATTTGTTTATGATTGATGGGGTTGCTTCCATAATAAACGCTGGCTAAATACATTTCCCCAAGTTCGTTTACTCCGCAACGGATATAGGATTTCTTCAAATTATTTTCTATAGACTGTTGTCTGACGGTATATTTACCTACGTCATCATATTCCTTATTTTTTTCGAAAACGAATTTCTTTTTCAGTGAATCCGCTTTTAAGCTACAAACGACAAGCATACTGTCACAATAGTTAAAATTGCGTTGCTGTTCCTCCAATTCAATCTTTCTCATGAGTTGCAGACCCTCTTTTTGTATGTAAACTTCTTTGGGATAAGTCTTTTTCAAACTGTCCAGTATCAGTCTGGAGGAAGCATATTCTCCGGAGGCATAATGTGTCTCCGCTTTTTTCAATAGATCCGTTGCCAGTTCCTTATTGTCTTTGCCACAAGAGAAATGTAGCCCGGAGAGGAGGATCAATATGAATATAAATTGAGGTTTCATACATGAAAAACTGTTTGTATAAGTTTTACAAATGTAGATATTTTTTCCGGAAGTTAAACTTTTCGTAACTTTGACCTCAAATTGAGGAATTAATTCAATCCGGCATATTTCCGGACAATTTTTTCCCAACAGATTTATTCCCAGTGGAAATTGACAGAAAGGACATACTAAAAAATTTAGAAGGAAATATTTTCGATGTGATATCGGAAGTTGCAGACGAATTGCAATTGGAGACTTATGTAATCGGCGGATACGTCAGGGATATTTTTCTGAACAGACCATCCAAAGACATTGATGTTGTTTGCGTCGGAAGTGGTATCTTACTGGCAGAAGCTGTTGCCAAACGTTTAGGCAAAAAAACGAAACTGGCTGTTTTCAAAAATTTCGGCACTGCTCAGGTTAAATGTAATGATATAGAAATTGAATTCGTTGGTGCCCGGAAAGAATCCTACAACAAAGACTCCCGTAAACCGGTCGTGGAAGACGGAAGTTTACAGGATGATCAGAACCGCAGGGATTTCACCATCAACGCCTTGGCTTTATGCCTGAATAAAGTCCGTTACGGAGAATTGGTAGATCCCTTCGGGGGAATCAAAGACCTGGATGACCTATGCATCCGGACTCCTTTAAATCCGGACATTACGTTCAGCGACGACCCTTTGCGCATGATGCGCGCCATTCGTTTTGCTTCCCAACTCGGCTTTTTCATCGAACCGAATACTTTTGATGCGATTGTTCGCAATAAAAATCGGATAGAGATTATTTCTAAAGAAAGAATTGTCGAAGAACTCAACAAGATAATCCTTTCTCCGAAACCGTCCGTCGGATTCGAGTTACTGGAGAAAACCGGTCTGCTGGAAATTATCTTTCCGGAACTGCTTGCGTTGAAAGGAGCGGAAACCAAAGATGGGATCGGGCATAAGGACAACTTTAGTCATACGTTGAAAGTCCTTGATAACCTGGCCAGGCATACGGATAACTTGTGGCTTTTATGGTCGGCCATTTTTCACGATATAGGTAAGCCTGCAACCAAACGCTTTGAACCAAAGTTCGGATGGACTTTCCATAACCACAATTACATCGGCTCTAAAATTATTCCGAATATTTTTCGAAAAATGAAACTTCCTCAGAATGAAAAAATGAAATATGTGCAGAAACTGGTACTCCTGCATATGCGTCCCATCATTCTGGCAGAGGAAGAGGTAACAGATTCGGCGGTTCGGCGTTTATTGTTTGAAGCCGGAAACGATATCGATGATCTGATGCTTCTTTGTGAGGCAGACATTACATCCAAAAATCCGGATAAAGTCAGGAAATACATCAACAATTTTCAGTTAGTCAGGCAAAAGTTGAGAATAATTGAGGAAAAAGATCGTGTCCGTAATTTTCAGCCGCCTATCGACGGATTAAAAATCATGGAGATATTCAATTTACCGGCGAGTCCTGTTGTCGGAGAACTGAAAACAGCAGTCAAAGATGCTATTTTAGATGGAGTTATTCCGAATGAATATGAGGCGGCTTATGACTATCTGATGGCTTTGGCTAAAAGTAAAAATTTGATTTAAACGGAACAAAAGTTAGCGTTTCTTCAATTCATAAGTTTTTCGTTTGATGAATTCACCGAATGCTTTCGTATCGGGATACTTCTTCTGTTCTTCAACTGAAATCGGTTCTCCAAAAATCATGTGAATACTTTTTCCTTTTTTATTGGCTAATTCATGACACAATCTAACCGTACGTAAACGCCAGTCTATCAGATCCAGAAAGTTGAATATCCAGGAATTATTTCCTGAAATAAAGACAGGGACGACAGGAACTTCCGCTCTTTGGATGAGTTTTAATACGCTTGGTTGCCATTCCCGGTCTTCAATGCGGGTGATTTTATTTTTTGAGATTGCTCCCGCGGGAAAAAATCCCAGGGGATGATTTTCTTCGATGTGGCGGATAGATTCCTTGACTCCTCCCAAACTCCCCGAACGTTGTGATAAGTTCCCGGAACTGAAAGGGTTTACTCCAATGAAATGATCGGACATCGTATCGACTAATCCCAACATCCAGTTGACCATGACTTTGAAATCCGGACGGACTTTAGCGACTTCGCCAACCAACATAATGCCATCCAAATGTCCGTAAGGATGGTTTGATACCGTGATAAAAGGTTTTCCTTCGAATTGTTTGAGGATATCGATACGGTGAACGACACGTTTAACGCCTACCCCTTCGTCTATCATGGCGTCTTCTATATCTGTTCCGGTTTTGTATTTTCCGCAATCATATACTTTATTTACATGATGAAGTCCTGCTAATTTCATTACGAAACGAGCTAATTTGTCTCCATACGGTTTACGAAAAACCGGATGAGCTTTCTTTATATCGTCAAGGCTTATCAGTTGATCTTTCATTTTTTCAGAAACAGTTCTTAAAATTTGCGATAAAAAAGAGTTAAAAACAAGGACAAATATTCTTGTTTTTAACTCTTGATTTTTTAACTTGAAGTTCTACTTTCAGTCCATGAAATCGATTGTTTCTTCACCGATAATAGAACGTAAAGTATTTTTTAATTTTACATACTGGATGAACAAGTCGTGTTCTGCAATATGCTCATTGTCGTGCATCGGACTTTTGAAATAGAACGACAACCAGGTTTGGATTCCGCTCATTCCCGCGCGCATCGCCAGATCGGTAAATAACACCAGGTCCAGGCAAAGGGGAGCTGCCAGAATGGAGTCACGGCAGAGGAAATCGACTTTCAACTGCATCGGATAACCCAACCATCCAAAGATGTCGATATTGTCCCAACCTTCTTTATTATCTTTGCGGGGCGGATAATAGTTGATACGTACCTTGTGATATACATCTCCATAAAGTTCAGGATATAACTCGGGTTGAAGAATATTATCGATAACCGACAGTTTGGATTCTTCTTTCGTTTTGAATGAACCCGGATCGTCCAATACTTCTCCGTCCCTGTTTCCCAGGATATTGGTAGAGAACCATCCGCTCAAACCAAGCATACGCGTTTTGAGCATCGGAGAAAGAACGGTTTTCAACATGGTTTGTCCGGTCTTGAAGTCTTTTCCCAAAATAGGAACTTGTTTTTGTGCAGAAAAATCCCACATGGCCGGCATATCGACGGTTAAGTTGGGCGCTCCGTTGATATAAGGAACACCTTCCGCAACACAAGCATAAGCGTAAATCATAGAGGGAGCTATTTCTGCGCTATTTTCTTTCATTGCTTTTTCCAATGCGGGAAGTGTTCTGTGAACATCACTGATTTGAGTGAAAACTTCCGTACTTCCACACCAGATACAAACAACACGATCACAACCGTTTTGGGCTTTGAACGTTCTGATGTCTTCGCGAACTTGTTCCATTAAATCCCATTTGGAGGGAGCCGATTTGACCCAAGTTCCATGTAATCGTTTTACATAGTTCTGATCGAAAACCGCTTTCATCGGCTTAAGCGCTTGTAATTCAGTCTTGACCTTGTCCAGATCCTCTGCTGTTAATACTTCAGCATGACGGGCGGCAGCATAAACATCGTCTTCGAAAATATCCCAACCTCCGAACACAATGTCGTTAAGTTCAGCCAAAGGCACAACATCCTTGATTTTAGGGAACCGATTTTCTTCTCTTTTCCCCAAACGGATGGTTGCTAATTGAGTAATTGATCCGACGGGAACACCCAGCCCTTTGCGAACAATCATTGTTCCTGCGACAAAAGTAGAAGCTACAGCTCCTCCTATACCGATTACAAGAACGCCAAGTTTACCTTCAGCTTCCTTTAATTGATTTTTTTCCATACCTATAATTTATTATGTTAATTTTTTCAACACAAAAAAAAGACAACCATTTGTTAATATCGCATTGTTAACTGCTAATCAGATAATTAAATCTTTAACGTGCAAAATGCATTATTTCGTTCATTCAAATATCTGATTCAATTCCTGAAAATCCACAATAACAAGATCTGCTACAGAATCTATTTTTTCTTCTTCCCATCCGATCCCTCTTAGCCAGATGGTTTTACATCCGATTTGATGGGCGGGAACAATATCTTTTGAATGGGAATCTCCTATCACAACCACTTCTTCCGGCAAAAATCCCAGGGCTTTCACTCCCAAAACGAATATTCCCGGGTCAGGTTTTCGGATTCCTACAACCGCTGACTCTACGATCTCTTTGAAATATTGTGTGATTTTAAAATCATCCAAGACCGATTCGATGTTTCCGTAAAAATTGGAAACAAGCACTAAAGGGTATTTTCCCGATAATTTCTCAATCAGATTCCGGGCTCTTCCCAGTGATAAATTCGCAAAGTTATAACATTGATTTGAAACCGCAAATGAATAATCGGAAGTTTTATCATTTTTAGACAAAAAGCCATTTTCAATCAACCAATTCATCTGTAAATCAACTTTTTTTGCCAACACATCTTTGAATGTATCTTCTTTTTCAATGACGTGATGTGTCGCCAGATAGCGTTCTCCGTAAACATACGCCTGGCGGAAATTTTCTTTAGAGACAGGCACCTGATTGGTGGTGTATGCCTCCCACAATACTTCCGCCCAATGCTTGCCGTTACTGTCAATCGTTCCGCCGTAATCAAAAATAATTCCCCGGATATCATTCATGTTCATTATCATGATAAGTTTTCAATTTTTCTGTGAATTTTCTGCAAATATTCTCGTGTTTTTGTACCATGTATATCAACATGATATTCAAAACCGTCATTTCAAAAACGAAATATAACCAAGGTTCTGCAATCAGGACGCTGACGAATAAAGCGATGGAACGGGTATTGAAAGACAGCATATTGGTGTATTTCATCAAAGGAAGACTTTGATCCCGGAACGCTTTCCGAAACCATTCGGGAGGAGTTTCGTTGGAATATTTTTTGTTCAATATCCCGAACATTTTCTGACATTGGGGAGTCCAGGACTCCTGTCCTTTCGTATAGCTGAGATAAAAAGTCTCAAAAAGTTTGATGACCGGTTCTTTTTGCCAACTCAACAATTTATATTTTTTTTTCAGGTCTTTTGAATTAT
>JAVBSK010000064.1:0-4427 GCA_031556755.1 Bacteroidales bacterium
TGGGCGAAGGAAATTTTGTTTTGGTGGTAAGTGAAGGACATTTGGCAGGCAATCACAACTCGTTCTACGACCTGTTCCGTGTAGAAAATGGTAAAATTGCCGAACATTGGGATGTGATTGAAACCATTGCCCCACAAGACACATGGAAAAACAACAACGGAAAATTCGGTTTCTAAACCCATCAAAATTTCATCACGATAAAACAATCTGCATGCTTTCGGGTGTGTGGATTGTTTCAAGTATAAAAGACGGGTGTTGAAAAGTCGGAAAATCGTATCGTAAAATAAAAAGAGCTATAATCTTAGAAAAGTCGGAAAAGGCTGTACCCGAAATTTACTTGTTCTTTTTTGTATCCTGATTTTCAAAATGATGGTTACTAACGATTTGACCTTTGTTATCCACAAAAATTGTTGTTGGGAAAACGTGGATATGATCGGTTATTTTGCTTTTTATAATATCGTCGGGAAGCAATGTGATGAATTCAGCACCCGACTTTCTCAATATTTTTCTGGCAAAATCTAATTTACCCTGATTATTTCCTGCATCTACACAGATGGAAATGATATTGCTTTTTGCTGGTTTAATTCTGTATAATTTAGCGATTTCCGGTATTTTCTCGATGCAACGGCCACAACTGGTTGACCAGATATAAATCATTGTGATTTCATAATTTTTGAAAATATTGGAATTCACGGTTGCTCCATCGATACTTTGCGCGGTAAATCCATTGATATCAACGTCTTTTAATTGTTCGGCAATCTTTTGATTTTGTTTGTGTATCAATATAATTTCCTTTGGACCACTATGTATTAAAATGATAAATGTGATAACTATTGCTCCGATAATAAGTATCAATGTGATTTCTGTTGATTTCGATTTCTTTTTCATAAATAATTTTTGATTATAAGTTACAGGTTTCAAGTTTCAATTTTCTGATTTCATAGTTTCTAGTTCTCTATACCATTTCAGTTCTTTGTATTGTTCATTCAGGAAAGGAAATTCCTTTTGTTCGATATAAGTGGTCAATCCGGAAAAATATCTGATTTCGAATCCTCCTTGTCCAGCAATAAAAAAAGGAGTTGCCGCTTTGTATATGATACATTGCTCTAAGCAATTTTGTAATGACTCAAAGGCGCCTTTTTCCAGTATGAGGGAATATGCATCGCTGAAATCGAAGAACAGACGATAGGTATAACGGTCGAAATGTTGTATGGTCTTTATATCATCCATCATTGTCTCGGAAAGCGTAATACCTGCTGTCGCTATCAAAGCCTCCAGTCCTGCGGTACGAATCACAGAGATGGTCGCTGAACGATGGTCTCCCGGTTGTTTATTATAATAATCGAAATATTTTCGGGCCATGCCTTTCAGATTAGCCTCGGTTTGCATCAACATTGGTATTATTTCTCCGTACAATGGGGTTAATCCGGGAGAAAGCATTTCTGTTGATGAAGCCACGATGTAATCTGTTTTATGTCGTAACTCGTATACAACCTCAACGCTACTCATAAAGCAGGTTTCAAAGATGATAAAGTCAAACAGACCGTCGGGGATTACTGTTGCAAATTTTTTTAAGTCCATTTCGCTTTGCCCGTCTATAATAACAGATCGCAATGTTTGTTTCCACGGGTTGAGTAATGTACCTTCAGGTAACCATCCGGAAGCGTGGGAAAAAACGATTAATCCGTATGATAGGGCAGGATAATCACTTTGTACGGTTTTCAATACATCAGCCAGTGTTTCTGCATTTGCAGAATTACTTTCCGCATATTCTTTGATTAAATATACTTCGCTCTGGCCTTTGCAGTCTGGAGATATTTCAATCAGACGTGGAAGACGGTTCCGTTCATCGCTGTAAATCAACAATCTTCCGTCCGGTTGTTTCCACGCCTGTCTCAATGCTTCTATCTTTTGTGTATTTTCTTCCGAAAGATTGTTGTCTCCTCCCAGATATACCAACAAAGTGCGTCTGATGGGCAGTTCTGCAGGAATTTCTGCCTCTTCTTTGCAAGAAAGAGGCGACAGACAAATGATACATATCAGAAGATGGTGAAGTGTTTTCATTGGGATAGAAGTTTAAAATATTGTTCGATTTTTTCCAGTGAGGTGTTCTTTAGAATGACAATTTTGGATTTATTCAATAAGTAAAGTGTGGGCATGGCGCGAAGATCATAGATACCCTTTATTTCCCAATCGCCGTTTTTGTCGTATCCGTTGAGCCATCCGGAAGGAATTTTACTAGCGTATTGTTTCCAAATATCCGGTTTGTTCTCGGGATAAAATGCCAGTAATGCCAAATTGCTTCTCCGGGACATGCGATTGATTATCTCCGATGACCTGATGGCATTGATGATTTGTGTGCACGATTGGCATTCAGGATTGTAGAATATTAATATTGTGTATTCAACTTCAAGTGCATACAGGGTTCCCGCTTTGTTCGTGGTGATAGCATAAGTGAAATCGGCTGCGGCTTTTCCCACGCGATTTTTCACGACTTGCTTCAGACGTTGACGCAACCATACCTTATTCTTTTCCGTTACCTCAGGTGAAGCGATGAGGCATTCAAGTACGGGTATGTACAGCTCTTCGCTCCAAAAAGGAGAATCGGCTTTGTACAGGTATTTTTCGCAGAGGTTTCCAAACAGCTTGAATGTTGCTTTCCCTTTTTCCGCATACTGTATCATATCGGAGATACATAACAGGGCGTCTTGTGGTTGGATGATATTTAATAAGTCAATGTAATCCACCAGCGCTTGCTCCGCTATTCCAGGATAAATGTTCCAGGCGTCTTCTGCAAAATTGAAGTTGTCCCAGTAATGTTGTGCGAGGTACAACGCTCGGTCTTCTGGGCATCCAATGGCTTGTGGTATTTCCGGAAGATCGAATGATGGTTTTACCTGTGGTTGCGTAATGGCTTCCGTCCAATGCTGAAAACTGGCTGGTATGAGGAAAAAAAATATAATTATGCGGTTCATGATTTTTTGTTATGGATTAAGTTCATACATATAATCATCTGGGGAGACTATCAGTTGTATGCTGTAGACTTTGTTGCGTTCAATCAGGCCGCCTTCGTCATCGTTGAGCAGTGCGTAATAATACCTTGCGTTTTGAGCGGCATCGGTCAGTTTTACTTTCAATCGAATCATCTCCGATTCTACTCCCGCCGGATTTTCGTACAGATAGTACCGATACTTGTCCACTCCATTTTCCAGCATGAATCCCGTGGTACGCCTCTCAGAAGCTGGTTCTCCTTCTGTGTAAGCGGTTGTCAAACGTTCGTTTTCAACCGTTACACCGGAAAAACTCCAACTGTTCATCCCCAGTTTGAAGCATTCAAGGTCGATTTTGGCCACTGTCCGTTTCAGGTAGGCAAAAATGTTGAATCCTTTCGTATATGTTGCCTGAGCAAAAAATGAAATGGACGGATTGGCTATCGTACGTGTGAATTGTGTTTCTTTTAATGCTTTTAATTCCGCTTTGGTGGTGTTAGGTGGAGGAGCTTGAGTGCTGGCCGGTAGGTTGGCTAGGATATAAACATCATAGCTTCCCTCGGATTCCGGTAATCCAAGTTCGGATATTGATAGATAGAGCATGACGATGGCGGGTGGACTATCAGGCGGGGGCGGTTTACCGTAATATCCCACAGCCGGTTCCGTATCAGACGCCAATGTCCGGAAAAACCAAATATATAGATTTTGTATGTAATATTCGCCCGGAATGGCATCGACAGGTGCGTATGTACCTATTTTATTGGGTTCAATCTTCAGGGTAATCTTCACGCGGTCGGCAACGACGGATTCCTCTAGTGTACAGGCCCCAAAGCCTGTCACGAGCATGATAATGAGAAATTGAAAAGTTTTCATACAGGATAATTCTTTAAATTGTTTATGGTTCACTGGCGTACTTGACGCAACGGATGGTGACACCTCGTCCCCGGTTTATAGGACTTATATTCTGTATATCCGGCCTCAGTACCCATGCTGTAGTAGCATCTATCCCTTCGGATATCTGTAAGCCCGGAATGGCGGAATAAGTCGCATCTGCTCTAATGGTTCCTACATAAGGAAGGAAGTATCCACTCGTCATATAAAGTCCGTTCACATCACTTGAGGTGAAAACCCCTTGTAGTTTAAATACTTCATTTATATCAGGTACTCTCCATCCGTACGGACAAGGATCATATACCGTTTTTGCACCGGCATTGTTCTTCCACAATTGTAGATCTCCGGAAGGAAGCCAGTCATCCCGCATATACATCGTAGTCGGTGACAAAACAGACTGGTCTATGGTGGCTTGCTGATCGTTCATGGTGATTTGGACAACTGATCCGTCGGCATCGAATATATTGGTACCGGACGTACCATTAGTTAATGTTGAAGCCGGCTTAAACGGGAACGGGTCTTTTCGTCCCCATTGGTACATAAGTC
>JAVBSK010000317.1:0-3719 GCA_031556755.1 Bacteroidales bacterium
CGGCAAAGTGCAACCATGAAATATCACCACCAGTCCATAATCATTGGCATCCGACAAAATTTCTTCATACAGTCTGATGGTTTCCTGTTTATCTCCTCCGAAGAAATCGACCTTGATCCCTTTGATCCCTGTTTTTTTCATCCATTTCATTTCCGTTTTCCGGGCAATGGAAGTATTCATCTTATTTTTAGGACCCTGAGGAGCATCGCTCCAGAAACCATTGGAATTATACCACAAACAAAGACCTACTCCTTTTGATTTTGCATATCCGGCAAGTTCTTCTATTTTATCACGTCCTATCCTCGTATCCCACCAATTATCAACCAATACAAACTCATATCCCATCGCAGATGCCAAATCGATAAATGTTTTTTGATCTTTGTAATTGATACTTCCATCCTGCCACAACAACCAACTCCACACAGCCCGTCCGAATTGATAATCTTTTGAAGGTTTATAAAGCGGTTTAACAACATCAAACGGGACAGTAGTTTCGACAATAGCTTTCAAACCGCCTATTGTGATCGTTCTCCACGGCGTTTCTCCCGGTAGGGAAATTCCTGGTTGCGCATTTCCGACACCATTGTTTTCGCCTTTCTCGGGAAATGCAATCGTGTATAATCCATCTCTTGTTCCTTCACTGAGTTTGGAACCACAATACAAGCTGCTCACTCCCGTTTCGGATACAAGCGCCCATCCATTATTTCCCACATGAAACAAACAGGGGAAAGTGTATCCAACTCCATATTTGGAAGGGGTACCAATAGGTTCATCAGAAACATACTTTTCTTCATAACTGGGCTTTGTCCTTTTCCATCCGATCATTGGAGTAGCCTGAGGAGTCAGAAAAGTTGTCGTATACTGGGGAAAATCAAATCCGGTCAATTCTTTTTCAACAATACAACAGGTGGTTTCTCCGTTTTGTGCTAATGAATATTTAAATGCAATATCATTGTCACTGACCCGGAATGTGATACTTATCTGTTTTTTTCCGGGAGTCTCATATGTACAAATTACTTCATTTGCACAATACTCTACCCGACTTTTCTTAATGCGATCCTCAGTATATTTTTCGTTAATCAGAGACTCTTTTTTCTCTACCAATTGTAAATTCTTACTAAAATCACCGACATTGGTTATCATTCCCAAAGGGGAATCTTCCAATATCTGTTTTCCTTTATAGATTGCATTATAACTGACAACTCCTTCTTTCAACGAAATGGAAACTATCAGATGCTTATCCGGACTATTGACTGTTATTACGTTCGCCATTACCGGTTGAAACAAACCAACCACAATCAATGCAGCCAATACTTTTTTAATTTTTTTCGTCTCTTATTTTATAAGTTTTATTTATCTATATTTTTTTAAAACGCTATCGGTTGCAAACATAACGACAAAAATTCAAACAAAGAAGAGTAGAAATGCCAAATCTGATTATCATTCTGAATTTCTTTTGTAATTTTACACCTTGACTTCAGAAAAGAAGAGATGAATTGAAACTTTAATCAGCTATAAATGTTTGATTAGAGAAAATAGAGGTATATTTGTCTCGGAAATAAACAAATCTTAAATCGTTTTAACAGAGATGATGATGAAAAAGATAGGAATTTTATTTATAGGACTGTTTTTATTGTCTTTACACACTTCATGTGACAGAACCGTAAAAGTCGTTGACAATACTCTCGGTTTCGATTCTTTGCGTATTGATGAGGTGTACCACCTTTTCAATGATGAGAATGAACCCTGTTGTAATCTCAGATTGGATTTTAAATTCCCTGATAAATTCGGAAACAAAGAAGTTTTGAAAAAAATCCAGTCTATTTTTATAGATAAATTCCTGGGCAATAATTATTCGGATTTATCTCCTGAAAAAGCCTTGGATGCATATAAAGTCCAATACATTGAGGAATTTAAACAATTTGAAACAGAAATCAAGGAAGAAGAAAAAAGATTGAACGAAAAGTACCACACTGAAGACGAAGACGAAAATGTTGATGAAACCGGTTTTTCCTATTATCTTATATCCAAAGATACTGTTCTATTCAACAAGAACAATATACTTTCATTTCAAATCGAATCTTCCAGTTATATCGGAGGAGCGCATGGTTACAACAGTTCTTATGCATATGTAATCAACCTGGAAACTGGAGACCTGATCAAAGAAAGTCATATCTTCGGAGAAGACACTAAAGAATATATATCTAAATTAATCATTGATAAAATACTGAAACAAAATGATCTGAAAGATCCAAAAGATCTGGAGAACATCGGATATACGGATGTTCAGGAAATTGCACCCAACGGAAATTTCATTGTTGATGAAAAAGGTATTACATATATATTCAATGAAGACGAAATAGCTCCGCGCGTAGTGGGCAGAATAAAAGTTTTTCTTCCGTACGAAGAAATCAGTGTCTATATGAAACCTGAAAATCCCTTGTCCGGACTTTATTATTGATCAAGAAATGGAGCTAATCAAGAAATATTTTCCCAATCTGACTGACATACAAACCAAACAATTCGAATCTTTGTATGATTTATATGCCGATTGGAACAGTAAAATCAACCTGATTTCAAGAAAAGACATTGACAACCTGTATGAAAAGCATGTCTTACACTCCTTAGGAATAGCCAAAGTGATTCGTTTTTCAGATGGTTCCGCTGTTCTGGATGTCGGAACCGGAGGCGGATTTCCAGGGATTCCATTGGCCATTCTGTTTCCAGAAACCTGGTTCTTGTTGGTTGACAGCATCGGAAAGAAAGTCCGTGTCGCTGAAAATATCGCATCTGCAATCGGACTGAAAAATGTAGAATGTCGCCATTGCCGGGTGGAAGAAGAAAAAAGAGAATTTGACTTTGTTGTAAGCCGCGCCGTGATGCCCCTACCCGATCTGGTCAGAATATCAAAGAAAAATATCATTAAAGAACATCAGAATGCAATTCCCAATGGCTTTCTATGTTTGAAAGGGGGCGCTCTTGATTCCGAAATACAGCCATACAAAAATAAGATCGTCATATACGAACTGAGTGATTATTTTCAAGAAGAGTTTTTTCAGACAAAAAAGGTATTGTACCTGCCGGCATAAGCTCTCTTTTTATAATAATATCATTGAACGACATCAAAATGAGTAAAAGCTCTAAAAATTTCATATTATATATCTTGATGCTGATAATCTTCGGCATTCTGATGTATGGTATTGTTCAATCGGCAAAAGGTTATGGTGGCCATTTATCCGGACCCATATCTTTTGATTTTTCCTCTATTCTACAAACAGGTTTCAACATATTCACCGATGGACTAAAAATCAGCGCTAAAACTCCCATTGCAATTCTTTTGCTGCAAGTGATCGCCATCCTTTGCATGGCAAGGCTGTTTGGATGGTTATTCGTTAAAATGAAACAACCCTCCGTTATCGGGGAAATTGTCGCCGGAATCGTGATGGGACCTTCCGTCCTGGCACAACTGCTCCCCGGAGTCTCCTCATTTCTTTTTGCTCCAGAATCTTTATGGAATATCAGTATACTGAGTCAGATAGGACTGATATTATTCATGTTCGTCATCGGCATGGAATTGGATATATCGGAAGTACGAAAAAAATTAAACGAGACTCTGTTGATCAGCCATGCAAGCATCATTATCCCGTTTTTTTTCGGGATGCTGGCTGCCTATTGGAGTTATCCCAAATACGCCTCTGACACAAAATTTCTTCCTTACG
>JAVBSK010000020.1:0-3330 GCA_031556755.1 Bacteroidales bacterium
AGTTGATATTCCACCCATTGATCCGTCCAGAAGTTACAAAGTTCCAGTCCGCCACCCTCTCCATCGGTGGTAGGACGTGAAGAAGGACCATCTGTCCAACCGGATTTTCCCACAGATTCGGAAATACTGGTTGCTGTATAATGTTCCGCCTCAACCATCTGACCTACGGAATAATATGCTTCACCATCCTGAGTCGACATATTTACGAAGACTTTTCCCAATTCTGTCAGTTGTGTCGAAACAGACTTATTCAACAGATACATATACGGATAGGCATCTACCGCTTTGTCGCCTCTTGGAATGAACCAGGCGTAACGAAAAACATCCGGATCAGCTTCCATGTAGTTGATGATATCGCACATGTATTTCATTTGCTGTTCAGCTTTCGTTATCATTTTTTCCCATGCACAAAACTCTGTCATCCAGATCGGTTTATTGTATTTCTTAAAGCGTTCGATATATGATTTTGCAGCGGATGGATGCGCCATATAGCAGTGGATGGAAATACCGTCTATGTCCGTAATGGGAATCAATGTAAAAAACTCATCCAACCATTTGATCGGATCCCCGTAATTTTCCAGGGTTCCGTAATTCATCGCCGGGGAAATGATTTTCAATCCGAGTTCATCGGCTATCGCTTTTACCGCAGGCCACTTTTGCGCCGCTTGCTGCGGTGTCATATTAGCCTGGTCTTTCAGGTTCGGTTCATTGAAAGCCAGTAAATACTGACATCCAGGATGGGCTGTTTTATAAGCCCGGATCCGGTTGACATCAAAACTTCCGTTCCACGTCATGGGGCAGAAATCAATATCATGCTCACTGAGTAAATCATTCAGTATTGCATTCTGATCAGGTCCCCAATTGTATGACCAGGAAATGGCGGGAGCCAGCAACGACATCCATTCCGTATTATCCCTGAAATCAAAAGAAACACCTCTCTTCAGACTTCTCGCCTGAAAAACCGTATCTACTGGAATTTCAGAAGGATTTGGAATATTGCTTATTTCATTTTCAGAACATCCATACGAAATAAATATTCCGGATAAACCAATCAATATGTATGTTTTTAATTGCATTTCCATTTATTTTACCTGATATACTTTCACCCAATCAACTTTCATCTGAACCGGTTGATTGAAAATCTGATCGTCAATAGTTCCACCCCAGATCCCGCCGACAGCCAGGTTCAATACAAAGAAAAAATCTTTATTAAACGGCCAATCTTCATCGGTTTGTAGATTCTCATAACAAACAGCAGTTTCCGTTCCGTCTACAAAAAACCTGATGTAATCATATTTCCCTATATCTCCGTTCTCGACCCATTCCATTCCGAAGATATGAAAATCGCCCTCGGCATTGTTATAATATGTCTTTTTATTCCAGTTATTTCCTTTAGATCCATTTTTATTGGCAGTATGTAGTGCATGAGAAATCATTGTAGGATCTTTTCCTACATGTTCCATAATATCTATTTCACCGCAACGAGGCCATCCTCCGCTGGCGCCAAGCATCCAAAAGGCAGGCCAGGTTCCGGCTCCGGATGGAAGACTTATCCGGGCTTCCATTTTTCCGTAAGTAAACTGGACTTTATTTTTTGTTGTTATCCGGGCAGACGTATAGTTACTCCCTTCGTAACTCTCTTTCTTAGCTTCAATGATCAATTGTCCGTTTTTCAGCCTGATATTTTCCGGACGATCCGTATAATATTGCTTTTCATCGTTTCCCCACCCCCAAGAACCGGTTCCGATTTCATACACCCAATTGTTGATGTTTAATGTATTTCCTTCAAATTCATCAGACCAGACCAATTGATATTCCAATTCAGGCACTGTAACAACACATTGTGCGGTTACAGTTCCTACCTTAGCCGTGATTGTCGTTGTTCCATGTGCAATCGCCGTCACCTCTCCAAAAAAGACGGTAGCTACATTTTTATCACTCGACTCCCAACTTACAGTTTCATTTATATAAGGAGTCACTGTGGCGGTAAGCGTTTCCTTTTGACCTATTTTTATTTCCGTTGTCGTTTTATTCAATGATATCTTTGTTTCTTCCGCATCGCTATCATCCGAACAGGAGAGAAAAAATATCAGGTTAAAAAGGATAATGAATATGAATTTACTGTTCATGATCTAAAAAATGAATTAGTTTGTATGATTGTAAAAGGAATAAGAAGATATTCATTATCTTCACTTCCAAGTTAGTAATTCAAACACAAAGACACAGGATCCGGATTCAAAAGCCAGGCATCCTGCGCCTTTGTATTTGGATTAAATAATTCCAAATTTATTTATTTTTTCTTTTTGTAAATAAAAGCAGCATCCATATCTAATGTAGCCCCTTCTGTTCCTCCGACAAGGAAAGAGAATATGTTGACATCGGTAACAGCATTTCCATATCTGAAACTCGGATTTTTTGCGATGATATCTTTCATAGATATTTCAATTTCAGACCATTCTCCATCTCTTGTGAAGCTACCCAAAACGGGAAGAGCAACACCATTGTCCATAAAAGGAGTGCTTCCGATTGAGAATTTAGCACTGACACCAGAAGCCGCATCGAGTAAAAATGCGTAAGAAAGCGGAGAAGTGTCTTTTCCTTTCAAAGCGAGATGAAAATAATAATCATCCGGATTGTCGGTAATCCGTTTCATATCAGTCGTTCCAACTTTTCCAATATTCAATCCTGCGCCCGACCAGCCGACATTTGTAACTTTCAGACTTGTCCATCCTTCTGATTCTCCATAAAAACTGAGTCCGCTGGATAAACCGCCTTCCATCGTTCCACTCCATACATAAAGGAATTTATTTACATCGTCCGGACGGAAATCCGCAGCTAAATTCGCCTTGATTGTCTCATAACTGGCTCCATCCAACACAAATAAGAAATAATCACTGCCTTGCAATGACGGATATTTACTGGGATCAACAGGTTTCTTCGTTACCGTTACGACGCAACTGGCAGTAAATGTTCCGCAAGCAGCCACAACCGTAGCAGTACCTTCACTGAGTCCGGTAACAACGCCATTGACTACAGATGCAACATTCGGTGCGGAAGAATTCCAGGTAATCGTACCTTTCGCTCCGGTTGGTTCCAGGGTGGCGACAAGTGTTTTTGAAGATTCGACCGCAACAGACAAAGTTACCTGATCTAAAGAAATACCAGTAGGATCCACTGAAGTTTCTTCGTCGTCTCCACTACAAGAAGTTAGAAGAAGCGCTACAACACTCATTGCTAACCATAAGAATTTTTTTGTTTTCATTTGAATTTAAATTTTATACGTTAATAATATTATGTGATTTCTTTTATTAATTATATCCGGGATTTTGA
>JAVBSK010000319.1:0-8618 GCA_031556755.1 Bacteroidales bacterium
GAATAAGCCGGTATGCCTGTTGTGCGTCATGGGCGATAGCGAGTGCGTCTTTATCTCTTCCTCGCGCAGCATATTCAAAACTTAATTTGGCGCCGAGAATTTTACGGTTCATCGCCCAGGTGGCTTCCACCGGATAGGCAATCAGTTCAAAGTAAGCATCTTTCAGACGTGCGGGGATTTGCGTTTCGACGTTTTTCATTTTTTGGGTTAAAGCGCCGAATGCCGCGATGCGATGTTCCATTTCGGCAATGGAATAGGGGATCGAATTGATGTGCTCGGCGCGTCCCTGCGAAGTCAGGTGATAATATTCCGTTTTGATTTCGGCAACTTTCGGTCCAAGCGTAGTTCCAAAAGTTTCATTTGCCCAAAACGATACGTAGTCGGCTGCATTTTCCGGTTTCCAACGGTTGGCATCCCAAGCCAAATCCATGGCAAACTGATATTCAAACTCATTGGGTTTAATATCCCCTACGTTGAAAATCCAGGCGGTTTTACAGTTCAGGTCGTATGCTTTCGACATTTCAAAACTGATGTGCGCGGGTGATGTACCGCAGAGCCACAGATAATCGCGATCCCTGGTTGTTCCCCAATATGAAAAATGAAAATATACGCCGCCGCCACCGCTGCGAGCTTGTTCTTTGGGGTCGGAAAGTCTCCGTATATAGCCGAAATTATCGTCTACCCACATCACCGTAACGTCATCAGGAACTTTCAACCCTAAGTTATACACTTCCAATACCTCTTTGTAAGGAATGAACATTTGAGGAATCTGATTAGCCGGCTTACCAAGCGTGTCCTGCAACATGGAACGTTGCGTGGAAAATATATCTTCCATGGCTACTACACGTTCCTGATCAGTGTAACCCTCAATACTGCTGTCGTGAACGCCACGCATACCAACTCCATAGATTGCGGGATTGTTGCGCGATTCTTTGATGCGATCACCCCAGTATTTAATCAGGGTCTCCTTGTTGGTTTTCCAGTTATATTCGCCGGGTTCATGTCCGTATTCCCCAACGAAATTTTTGCGCCATTCGTCCTCGTTATCGCGCAGTAGTATGTCACAATGGCTACCGCCGAGTAATATCTGATATTTCCGGGCTACTTCGGGGTTTTGTTTGTAAAACCAGAATGCTTTGGTGCAATTGTGCATGGCTGGCCAGAAATAGTTCGACTTGGTACGCAGCATCATTTCAAAGATACGTTCATGGGCGTTAGGACCAATGTCTCCGCCACCGTCGGGACGAATGCCCGGATCCATGTTTTTTGCCGCCCAGGGTTGCATTCCCCAGTCCTCGTCATTGATAAACATGCCCCGGTATTTTACCGATGGAGGTCCAAAAATACTTTCTCCCTTTGTTACATATATTTCGCTGTGTGGTTCCGGAAGCACATCGGCAAACCATACCCAGGGAGAGACTCCCATCATGCGTGAAAGTTCAAATACACCGAAAGCCGTACCGCGCGGATCGCTTCCGGCGATAACCAACGCTTGTTTTACACCCGGAAAAGGCTTGTCTACTACGGAAATAAGAAAAGTTTCCCATTTGCCGGTAAGCTTTGTTTGATTGATTTTCCCTGCCTGAACGAGTTTGGAAATAAAAGAAGAGCGTCCCAGAGTACCGATAATCAAGGGGTATTCGGAATAAATAGCGTTTACAACCGTTGGTCGCGCGTTGGTTACAAGGTTTACGTCTCCGGCAAAAGCTTTTGCCGCGACGCTCACAACTTCTTCATCATTCGCATCCACCACTAAAGTGGCAGCTTGTCCGCCGGCTACAATCGGAAATGATCCGGCTACCGGTGAGGTTTTTACGGCGATAGGAGCAGCGCTGCTAATAACTGTTTGCACCAAAAGAAATGCTGCTAATAAAAATTTTACGGGTTTCATTCGTATGTAATTTATTTTTTTTGATATTCGGTCGGTTTAACTCCAAATTCTTTTTTAAAGCTTTTTGAGAAATAACTTGGGTCGGAAAATCCGGTTTTATAAGAAGTCTCTGACACATTATAGCCTTCCAAAAGCAGTTCGCTGGCTTTTTTCAATCTCTTTTTACGAATATAGTCGCCCATGGAAATATTCAGTAAACTTTTCATTTTAACATGAAGAACGCTTCTACTTATACCCAAATTATGGGTTATATCAGCAACAGAAAAATCCTCTTTTTCTATATTTTTATCAATAAACTCATTGATTTTATTGATAAACTCTTCATCAAACTTATTCAAAGAAACAGATTCGACATTAGTTCCCAACATATTTATAATTTTTTCGCTTTGTACCTGTTTTACCTGAATGATATTTTTTACCTGAAGCTCCAGGATAATAGGATCGAAGGGTTTGGGTATATATGCTTCCGCCCCACTTTCATAACCTTTCATTACATCATCCGTATCAGATTTTGCTGTTAATAATACCACCGGTATATGAGAAGTCGAAATGTCATTCTTCAATGTCCGGCACAAGGTATTTCCATCCATTTCAGCCATCATGACATCCGAAATCACTAAATCAATGGGGTATTTATGGGTGATATTTAAAGCATCAAGACCATTTTCAGCCAGATATACATTGTATTTCGGTGCAAAAATATCCGACAGGAATTTTAGTAATTCCACATTGTCTTCTACAAGCAGAATTGAGAATTCTTTGTCTTCTGCATGAGAGGCATTTTTTTGAACATGTTCAGAATAAGGTGTAGTGAATTCGTATTGATTGATAGGCACCAATATTTTATCCGTATTGATTTTGTCCTGTGCGCAGAAAGCCGATTCGGAGACGTTCAGGTTTACAACGAAGCAACTGCCTTTTCCGATATTACTTTCGACACTAACGCTTCCTTTATGGATAGTCGCCAGTTTTTTCACAAGAGCCAATCCGATTCCCCATCCCTTGCTGTTTACATTTTGTCCTCGTTTCGTTTGATAATATCTGTCAAAAATATTCTCAAGTTCTTCTTTGACGATGCCTATTCCTGTATCCTTTACTTCAATGCGTAAACAAGTAAAGCCATCCGGATTATCCGTAATAGCTGCATTGATCGTAATATTTCCGCCCGGAAATGTAAATTTGATAGCGTTCGACAATAGGTTGTTGACAATTTTCTCAATGTAGGAAGTTGAGAACCAAACATCTTCTCCATTGTCTTCGCAGTGAATATAAAAAGATATTGATTTTTCAAGAGCGCTTTCCCTGAACAAGTAGGCAATATTTTTAATAAAATCCAGCGGATTACCTTTTTGAACACAAAATTGGAAATTTCCGGTTTCTATTTTGTTGAATGTAACTAATTCATCAATCAATCCGACCATCTTGCTTGTATTTTTAATTGCGACATCCAATTTTTCGGATGATTCTTTTGATAGTCCCTGATGCTGAGAAATATATTTAAGAGGAGCAATGATCAACGAAAGCGGTGTTTTCAACTCGTGTGAAACAGAGGTGAAAAAATCCGTCTTAACGTTATCGATTTCTTTCAGTTTTTCTTTTTCCATGTGAGCCAACCTGACCGCGTTTTTTTCTCTCAAACGCATGGAAAATATCCGGTAAGTCAGGTAACATGTCAGGATGAACAGGATGAAATAAGAAAGAAACGCCCAAAAAGACAGGTAAAACGGAGGACGTATAACGAGTTTGATTTCCTTCACGGGAACCTCGTCCCAGCCTTCATTCGAATTATTCGCCCTGATTTGCAGGATATACGATCCGAATGGAAGATTTGCAGCTACAAACTTACGTTCGTCTCCTACATTTCTCCATGTATCTTCAGTGCCCAACAGCCGGTATTGGTAGTCTATAGTACTTGTATTACCCAGAGAAATTGCTGAATATTCAATACTGAACGATCGGGATTGGGCATAAGAAAATGTGATTTCATTCATATCATCCAATGCTGCTGTTAAAGGGGATTCAATAGTTCCCGAAGTGATGATTTGGTTATCTATAATCAAGCGGTTGAGGTGAACATAAAAAGGACCTCTGCCTTTTTTAACTATTTCCGGAGGAAAAGAAATTAATCCATCTACACTTCCGAAATACAATCGCCCGTTTTGAGCTTGCATAGATGAAGAAAAGTTGAACTGGTTGATCGGTAATCCGTCTTCAACCGTATAGCAGACAAAGGCAGTACGCTCTTTGTTGAATTGATATAATCCCCGGCTTGTAGCAATCCATAACCGACCGAATTCATCTTCAATCGTATTGCAGACTGTTGTTTCGGACAATGATAGTCCGTTGGGTAATGTTTTGATTGCCAAATCAGAAGGATTTATATATTGTAATCCGTGATTACTTGTCCCTATCCAAATGATATTGTTCGAATCCTGATAAAGCGAAGTAACATAATTATCTTTAAGCGAATTATCCGCTTTTGCCATCCATTCGTTTATTTCGCCGGTCTGTGTGTTGATTCGGAAAAGTCCTTTATTCCGGGTTCCAACCCATATATCATCCTGTTTATCTATCAGGATACAGTAAATGAAGTCGGTATCAAGTGTCGGATGATTGATCTTGAGAAAAATTCTTTTCTCCGGATCATAATATCTTAACCCCCGGCTTGTACCTATCCAAAGTGTTCCGTTTTGTTGTTTTTTAATAGAAAATATGGCGTCTGACAATAACCCGTTTTGGCTGTCCGGCATATACCTTACGGATGTTCCGGATGATAAATGATGACAGAAAAGTCCGTTTCGGAAAGTCCCGATCCACATATTCTGATTCTTCTCATCATAAAAAAGTTCGTGTATATTATGACCTAAATTAGGGATACGGTCAAATGTTTTGATGTCGCCTGTTATTGTATTATAAATATTCAATCCGCCATCTTCGGTTGCTATCCAGAGAATATCTTTTTGTGGTTCCACTATTTTACGAACCACTTTCCCTCTGATATTTTTTGAAGTGTATCCTGCTTCAGTCCAATGAAATTGTTCATTGTTTTTAAATAGTACGTTGATTCCTCCAAAATAGGTTCCAATCCATATATTGTCGTCCTTGTCGGATAAAATCGTATATATGGCATTGTCGTTGAGTTTATTATTATCTACAAAATTCTGCCGGAGTATTTCCGGAGCGCCATTCGGATTTAATATGGTGATGCCTTCTTCCGTACCCAGCCATATCCTGCCTTTTTTGTCTTCAGTGATAACACGTACGGTTCCATTGGAAAGCAATGATAATTCGTGTCTTGTACTCCTACCGGTGGTCATATCGATGTTCATAACCCCTTTACCGTTACAACCTATCCAGAGGAGTCCTTTAGAATCGAAAAACAATGGAATTATTCCATCAGAGCCTGTAATGAAATCAGAAAAGTAGGCAGGATTTATTTGGGTAGTTTTTGAAAAAGAATCGTCAAAATAATATATGGAAAAGTTAGTAGAAATGAATAGCCGGTCTTTTGCATCTAATGCCATCGATATGATAAAATGAGGCTCCTGACGAGGTTGCATTACAAACTCATCAGTTACCTCATCGTATATATAAAGGTTAGTTCCGCCGCATATAATTTTCCCTTTACTGTTTTCTAATATTGAGAAAATTTTTACATTGGGCAAGTTATAGCACTTGAAGTCATCTGTAGCCGGTTGGTACATACATATTCCTTCGTAAGTGCCTATCCATATCCGTTTTTTACTATCCTGATATAATGCTTTGACAAAACTATGATTCAGGGAGTAAGGATTACCCTCCTGGTGAAAATAGCTTACAATGTTGTAACCGTCGTAACGCGAAAGCCCGCTGCGTGTTCCTATCCAAAGCCTGCCTTTATCATCCTGCATCAGCTTTTCAATTTGTTGATGAGGAAGACCTTCTTTACTTGTGATATGCATAAAGCGATAGTCACTTCCCGAAGACATCAAATTCAACGGGTTCAGCATTAGCAAGAGCAGGATAGGAAACAGCAGACGCTTGCGCATATTACTGGTATTTTATTTTTATATTCACCGTCGCTTCCGACTGTATCGCCGGATTTTCAGGTAACGTAGATACTAAACGATAAGTAACTCCCTTAGTGAAATCAACTACAGTGGAACCTGATATTTGTTCCGCATCTCCGATATATACTTTATCCGTGGCGGAGAACATCGTAAACTCAGGTTTAACACTGCTTATATCCGTACCCACCGGTAATGTTACCTCCATATCAAATGAACTATAATCAAATTCGGTACGTACGAGTGTTCCGGTAGCGCCAAGCATTTTGAATGTATTAAATTCGGGATAATACATGGTATACAATTTATACGGGCGAACTGTTCCATAATGCGACTTGACCGTAATATCCAGCGGAGTCGATAAATTGTATTTTGTTGCACTTGTATTTGAAAATTCTTTATCGTTGATAAAAATCTTAGTCGAATCCGAATGAATATAAAAACGCAATTTTTGAGAAAGTGAGATGGAAGGCGTTGACGTATTGTATTTCACTTTACGCGGCAATAGCATCAACCATTCATCATTTTCTAATTTATCGGCAAAGACTTCATCATATAATACCTGGGAACAAGAAATTTTTTCAATTTCGGTTTCATTGTCAATTACTGTCACGGTATAAGAACAAGTGTCGCGTTTCAAATCGGTTGCACGATCGGTATAGGTAGAGGCGACGCACACGACTTTGTATCTACCCGGAACTGTATATGCATAGGTAAATAAACCTTTATTGACTACAAATCCTGTATTACTTTGGTCCCGAAGCTCATATTCATGCATATTATCTCCGGTGTAAACAACCGCTTGATCAGCGATACCGGTAAAACGAATAACCATTGATTCATTTATTTTCAACAGAAGTTTATCAACAGTTATCGCAGCCTGAGGATCTGGCGCTTCTTCGTTTTCACAAGAAATAACAAATAAGGAGGCGCATATGACCAATAATATATTTATAATTATCTTCATTTTATCAAAATTTTAAAGGAATTAATAACCCGGATTTTGTTTCACAACTCCATTGGAAATATCTATTTCAGTTTGAGGTATGGGGAATAATTCATTCACGCCCTTTCTGAAAAAATAACCCCGTTTATTGGACTGTTTCGCACCGAAAGTTTGCAAAACGTTTGCCGCCCTTTTCTGGCGAACCAAGTCGAAGAAACGATCCCATTCAAAGCAGAGTTCAATACGACGTTCTTTCCATATCTGATCGCGCATATAGCCGTAACCGCCACCCACATATAAGGTTGCACTGCCGTTTACTGTATTAGCCTGCGCCTTGCTTTTGTTTAGTTGAAGTAAAGCTTTGGCTCCTTCGCCACATTCATTCAGTGCTTCGGCGTACATTAATAGTACTTCGGCATAACGTATCAGACGACGGTTTTTATCATTGTCTCCACTATATTGCGGACGGTCTTTGATAGGCGTATACCATTTCAGTGAAAGAATTTTACCTGAACCGCAATTATTTATTTCACCATCGGGAGCATATTCGTGATGCCCGACAACAAAAGCGATCCGGGGATCATTACCAAATATTTCCGTCTTTATATCACTTTTTGTCCATAGCACACAGGGAGTCATGATATCCCAGAGACTATTATAAACAGAGGTACCTTCATTAGTGTCTCCGGAAGAACCATCTCCGGATTCTTTAAATACGACTTCAAAGATAGAACCTTTGCAAAACTCACCTGTTTTATAGAACTGCTCATCATATGTCATGGTTTTGCCGAAATAATCCTTATATTCAAGCGAATAGGCATTATTCAACTCCGGCAGAGCCGTATTTGGCGTTTCATACGGATCTGTCG
Source organism: Bacteroidales bacterium (assembly GCA_031556755.1). GTDB lineage: Bacteria > Bacteroidota > Bacteroidia > Bacteroidales > Azobacteroidaceae > JAIRVZ01. Next base: position 7,753 of record JAVBSK010000319.1, read on the forward strand.
GGGTGTTTAATTCCTGAGGCTTAAACCATAGGCGTTTGCGGAGATCTTCCCAATCTTCCTTCGAATCATCATATTGGAGTATTTCTCCAAATGTCATTGATTTCCCATCCACAAAGAATTCGCCTAATCTGACCATTTCCTGCCACTTCTCTGATTTTTCTCCGGGAGTAGCCTGATACATAAGCACTTTCATCAGTAATGCAACTGCAGCGCCGCCGCCTGCCTTACCTGCAGTTTTTTCCACATATCGCGCCGGTAACATGATTGCAGCCTCTCTCAGATCCTTTTCTATATAGGCATATACTTCTTCTGCAGAACTGCGGGGTACAACAAGGCTGTCCATGGTCTCTGTTTCCGGACGGATAGGTATACCTCCATAAGTTTTGACCAGATTAAAATAGTAGAAAGCCCGTAAGAATTTCGCCTGTCCCAATATTTCTCTCACCGCTTTATAAGAATTATAGTCAGGAAGCGACAATTTCACTCTATGCGCATTGGCAATTACCTGATTCGCACGATGAACTCCTTCATAATTAATCGAATATCTGTCTCGTATCCAGACATTTGAGGTAGTAAACCTGAATTGAACCAATTGTCCCATTTGACTGCCCAGGCCTTCATCATTGCCTACGACATCATCGCCGCAGGCTTCTCCGAAACGCCATTCACATCCGTTGAAAAGATCCGTCTGCAACACATCATAGCTTGCATTCAATGAAGCCTGTAATTTATATTGCGTATCGTAAAAATTCTCATCTGTTGAGTTCCCGAGCACTTCCTGATCCAGAAAATCGGAGCATCCGGTCAGAAGCATCAGTGAAAAACCCAAAGCAAGTAATATATTAAAAAAATTCTTGTGCATAATT
>JAVBSK010000057.1:0-4109 GCA_031556755.1 Bacteroidales bacterium
AGAAAGTCGTGATGACCTCAAAAAACAGTGTTTTTCTATGTGAATCTAAACCCTTAGTTCAAAAGTAGTATGAAACTGTCCGTTCTGTTTATGTCTATTAAAAAAAAGTGGATAAAAGCAAAACAATAATCACACAATTTACTGTATACTAATGTTTTGAAATTAGATAAAGAAAGATGAAAAGTGGAAGAAATATGAAGGAAGAAAGAGAATATTATCGAATTGTCAGGAGTATATTTTCAAAATCATCCCTTGATATCCGGGCTCTGTTTTTTATTTTCGCCCTGTCATTATAAATCGTATTGACAGAATAACGTAAAAACTCTGCAATTTGAGAACTGTCGTCTATTCCCAAACGAATCAATGCCAATATCCTTAACTCCGTATTCAATAACTCTCCTTTCTTGAGTATAATCTGCTCATCTTCATTCAGGAGGGCGTTAACTTTGCGGGCGAAATCAGGAAAAATCTGCAGGAAAGCAGTATCGAAATTGACATACAAAGCTTTTAATTCTTCATCCAATGCACTTTGAGAAGAAGTCATCTTCAGTAATTCTTTGACTTGTCCACCAGATATTTTTTTATGCACCATCCGACGGTAAGCATCCAACTTATTGATATAGGTAGAACATAATTCAATGAAGCGTCCGATATATTCTTCTTTGATCTGATTCGACTCTGTCAATTCCAGATTCGCCGATTGCAGACGGATGTTCATTTGCTTCAAATCTTCATTCAGTTTCTTCAACTGATTATTTGCCAATTGTAATCTCTTCCTGACAGCCGATATTCGTTTCATTTGCCGGTAAATGTAAAGCAAAGCAATCATCAACATCGGAAGTAAAGCGCCAATGACGATCAAGGCGTTTTGTATTTTTGTCTTCTGCTTCACGATCAGAGCTTGGTATGTTTTATCAATCAGGGACAAAATGACCGCACTCTGCAAGCTCCGGAGACGTGCATTATAGAAAACCGTTTCATCCCAGGAAAAACGGATGTAACGATAGGCGCGTTCCAGATCGCCCTCTTCAAAAAGTATTTGAGCCAGCGTCCATAAAGAAGCATGATCTTTGGTTGTCGACCGGATATCCGAAAGCGCCGACAAGGCAAGATAATATTTCTGATTCGGTTTGTCGCCCGCATAACGATAAGTCAATGAACGGTGATAAGCTGTCAAGGCGTGCTCGGGTGTACCTTGCTCCGCTTGCGCCAGGCGAATATCATTCAAACGATTGGCTTCTTTGTAGTTGCCTGAATTGCGATGATCGTTTTCAATCATTATCGCCCGCATGGAGCAATCCACGGGCATAACCAGATTCAAGGAGTCTTTGTAACGATCGGAAATATCCGAATAAACCCTGGCTTTCTCTTTATTTTGTGTATAAAACGCAAGCTCCCCATATACATGGTAATAGGCATCAAAATATTCTACCTGTAAATCTTCCGGCAAACAGGAGCGATTGACCTCATTCAGTATATCTACTCCTTCCTTATACATTCCGGTAGAACCCATCAGATAAGCGAGCATAATCATACTCCGATATTCCCTGTGAATATCGTTGATCAGATGGGCTGTGTGGATAGAATGATTCAGATAGAGTATGGCCGAATCACATTTATAAGATTTATATTCTTTATATAATAACATGTTATGTTCATACCTGTCAATCGTAGCCGGAGAAGTTTTTCCCGCTTTCTTTTTCAAATCGTCAATGATATTTTCTTTTTTCCGGGAATAATCATTATGGGCATCAATAGCATGATCCAGACGAATCAGTAAAGAATCGAGAGAATCATTGGCAAAAGTTGCCTGAAATGCCATAGCAATAAACAGAAAAGCAATAAACAATCCTATCTTCATTGAATCAGTTCGAAATTGGAAACTCTTTTGAGTGTAATTAGAAGCAAATTTATGAAAATATTGAAAAAATGCAAAAAAATCAATTGAATCCGAATCCGAACAATTTCGTACCGGAAATTGTTCAATCAAAGAACAATATAAATCTACAACAAATGGAACCCGAATCAAAAGACTCAGGGAGGGAAAGACTACGTACGACAAACATTGTAGGTGAGACAAAGAAAGATATTCTGGACGAAACCGTTGAAAAGAAAAAAGAAGGCGACCTGCCGGTTACAGATGCCGAAGTAAAAAAAGCGGTGGAAATGATCAATCCGGATCCGAATAGCTTGAAAAGCCGCGGATAGTCATCCGCGCGCTATTTCAATCATTTTAAGAGGCCTCATTATGTCAACAACCTTTGTAACTGTAATAACGACATTTTATAGCCCTCTTCAAATCCCATTTCAAGGATTTGCTCCATTTCTTCTTTGTTCCGGGGAATGATCGTGACGGATACGAGCGTCTTACCTTCGTCTTCCGAAAAACGGTAATACCAATACATACGGGGTAATTGAGTATTGATAATACCCTTTTCATCACAAAAGGCATCCGAAGCATCAAAAGATTCATTTACCCGGATATTCGAATAAATTGATATGCCCCAATATTTTTCTCCCTGAGGCGAGAGCATGTAGTACAACCATTTCCCTCCCTCAACGAAGTCCATTTCTTTCGTAATCGCAAGATAAGGCTCAGGAGCAAGCCATTTTTCCAGAATTTCAGGAGTTGTAAATGCATTCCAGACTTCATTCACTGCAACATCAATCATACATGAAACTTTTATTTGATTTTCCGTATAATCTTTCTCGAATATAATTGGTAGGTTCTTCATAATTTCTAATTTTAAATAAGTTCATAAACATTTCAAAAATAACAATTTACAACAGTTCTATGTTTCCATACAAAAAGGAAAAAATCAGAAATTACGAATACACCAAATCCACCAATGAAAAGGACATTTGTTGATATAACTTTTTTTTGCTGCATCTTATAATTTTTTTTATAAAATACAGTTTAAATTCTATTGGTCTATTAGCATATAATAAATTCATATATTAACCATTATTACACAATTATGAACTCTAAAACGTATTACAATCTTCCCGTTAATGAAGTTGAAAAAGAACTAAAGACCTCTCTGACAACAGGATTAACCGCCAATGAAGCAAAAGAACGTTTAGCGCAATACGGCTACAACGAATTCCAGAGAAAAAAAGGTAAAAGCTTATTATCCAAATTTTTATTCCAATTCAAGAGTTTTATGATAATCGTACTGCTCTTTGCCGCATTTATCTCCGGAATTGTCGGTTATATGGAAGGCGAGGGCTTTACGGATGCAATCATCATCCTTGTTATTATTATTATCAATGCGATTATCGGGGTAACGCAAGAAGCGAAAGCAGAGCAATCCCTCGAAGCATTGGAAAAAATGTCTGCTCCTCAGTGTAAAGTGATTCGCGACGGACAAGTACAGGTTCTCGAATCCAAGGAACTCGTTCCGGGGGATTTGGTTGTATTGGATACCGGAGATTCCATTCCCGCAGACCTGAGGCTCATAGAAGCTATTAACCTGAAAATACAGGATGCTGCACTCACCGGAGAATCGGTTCCCGAAGAGAAATTCACAAAAGAAATTGATTTGGACAATGTTCCTCTGGGAGACCGGGATAACCTGGGATTTTCTTCCAGTACAGTCACCTACGGAAGGGGAAAAGGAATTGTCATCGGAACAGGAATGAATACTGAGGTAGGAAAAATTGCAGCGTTGATTCAATCCGTTCCAGATTTTCAGACCCCTTTACAACGGAAATTGGAAACATTGGGAAAAAACCTCGGGATAGCTGCGCTTATTATTTGTGCCATTATTTTTGGCGTTGGCGTTCTTTACGGAAAAAGTGTCATTGAAATGTTTATGGTCGCAGTCAGCCTTGCCGCCGCAGCTATTCCCGAGGGATTACCGGTCGTTTCAACCATCGTCCTGGCGGTCGGAGTGCAACGGTTGGCAAAGAAAAATGCGATTGTCAGGACATTACCTTCTGTAGAAACACTTGGAAGCACATCTGTCATTTGTTCGGATAAAACCGGAACATTGACCCAGAACCGCATGACGGTAGTCCGTCTTTATACCAATAAGGAAATAACCGATATATCACTGTCCACCAATCAATCATCGGAAGAACAACGAAAATTGATAAACATTGCTATT
>JAVBSK010000252.1:0-10543 GCA_031556755.1 Bacteroidales bacterium
AAAAACGGATGTATTTGCATTTCCGATTCTTTGTTTTCCATTCAGGTATACAATCAGGAATCAGGAAAGTTGAGAGGAAACATCGTAAATCAGGTTTTTGAAGATCAGAAAGGTAACTCATGGATACTTACAAACAACGGTTTAAGTTTTATCCGCAAGGGGAAATATGAAACGGAATCTTTCTTTTCCGGAAACAAATCCGGAGAAGATGCCCAAGGTTTTTTCTCTGCAGCAGAGTTTACAGACGAAATCTGGTTTGGTTCGAACCAAGGCCGGATTTGGAGATATTCGAAAGCAAATGGAAAATTCAGCTTTTTTTCCGTGCCTTGCAATTCAAATATTGGAAGTTTCCAAAATATCTCCGACAGGAAAATCTTGATTAGCACTTCCGATGATGGTTTTTTTGTTTACGATCTCCTGGAAAGGAGTTTTAGCCATTACAACACGGCATCAACAAAAGAACTGAAAAGCAATAAAATCAGGGCTCTGTTTTTCGACAGCAAAAAACAATTCTGGTTCGAAACAGACGGACTGGGTATTTACCGGTTCGATTCAGAAACAAAGACTGTAAAATATTATCTCGTAAAAATAAATGATCCGGCAGTTACTTCGATTCCTCCCGCATCCGACATATTGGAAGATATTCACGGAAGAATCTGGATACAACCCAGGGGAGGGGGTTTCTCCCTTTATAATAACGAGAAAGATTGTCTGGAGTCTTTTTACAATGAGGATTCATCTCCTTATTGGCGTTTTTCCAATATTTTACATTCTCTTTTTTCAGATAAGCAAGGAAATCTCTGGTTTTGTACGAGGTCACACGGATTGGAAAAAGTTGTTTTCGGTAATGATAATTTTAAAACCTTCCGTATCAATCCCGATATTCATTCTTCCGTCACAAACGATGTAAGAGCCGTTCTTCAAGACGATGATAAACAATTGTGGGTTGCAACGAAAGACAAAGGTCTGACTATTTACGACGAAGAATACAACAGGATCGGTAATTTTTCAGAAACCGGAAAGATCAATCACAATCATATTTTTTCGGGAATCGTTTACAGCATGATGCAAGATGATGAAGGCAATATCTGGTTAGGCACAAAAACCAATGGATTATTTAAAATCAGGAAAACAAATGATCCTTATCGTTATGATGTGCAACATTTCAAAAAAGATCCGGACAATATCTACAGCTTGAGCGAAAATGTCATCTATAGCATTTTTCAGGATTCAAAAAGGAATATCTGGATCGGCACTTACGGTGGCGGACTTAATTTGGTAAAAACGAATGAAAATGGAGAAACGATTTTTATTAACCACAGGAATAATCTTAAAAATTATCCTGTCAAAACAGGATATCGCATCCGTTACATTTCAGAGAACAGATTCGGTAATATTTGTGTGGGAACAACCACCGGATTAATCCTGTTTTCCTCTGTTTTTTCCCGTCCGGATGAGATCGGATACAAACAATACAGACGCATTCCCGGAAACAGTGAAAGCCTGGGGAACAATGATATACACGGAATATGCAACACCCGGAAAGGAGAAATGTTCCTGGCGACTTTCGGAGGCGGGCTGAATAAAGTTACCGAATTTGATTCCAATGGATTTCCTCTGAAATTCGAAGCGTATACAATGGAGAACGGATTTCCGGCAGACGTTTGTCTAGCCATTTTAGAAGATGAAAACGGGAAACTGTGGATCAGCACGGAAAATAATCTCTCCAAATTCAACCCGGAAAGCAATGAAATAGAGACATTTGCAGAAATAAAGCGATTGATGTCAACCGATAACTTTTCCGAGGCTTCCGTATGCCGATTGAGAAATAACGACTTAGTTTTCGGATTTTCAAACGGAATCCTTCACTTTTCCCCGAAAGATATCCAGCACAGTAATTTTAGCCCTTACATTGCACTGTCGGATCTGCGGATCCATAATCAACCTGTAACTATCCGTGAAAAAAATTCTCCGTTGAAAAGAAATATCGATGATACGGATCAACTGGTTTTATCACATAAACAAAATTCTTTCAGCATTGAATATGCCGCCCTTGATTTTATTTCGTCAAACAATATTTTATATGCATACCAGTTGGAAGGATTCGACAACGACTGGGTATACGTACAAAAAAAGAAGGTCGCAGTTTATACCAATATTCCGAAAGGAGATTATGTATTCAGGGTAAAATCGACCAATAGCGAAGGTGTATGGACGGAAAACGAACGTATTTTGCCGATAACAATCCTGCCTGCTTTTTGGGAAACACCTTTTGCGGTAATCATCTATATACTATTTTCTATCATTATCATTTACCTGACCATACGCATTTTATATTCGTTTTACCGGTTACGGAAGAACGTCGAGATGGAAAAATACCTGTCGGAAATGAAATTGCGCTTTTTCACCGATATCTCCCACGAAATACGTACTCCGTTGACCATGATTTCCGCACCTGTAGAATATTTATTGAATGATGAAGATATCCCGGAGAAAGCGAAAGGACAACTGACTTCGATCTCCCGGAATACCAATCGCATGTTGAGACTTGTCAATCAGATCCTTGATTTCAGAAAAATACAACAATCTAATCTGAAAGTCCGGGAAATCGATCCAGGAACTCTCATTGATAATATCTGTCGGCATTTCGATGAACTCGTTCGGAAAAACAATATCCGGTTTCAATTTTTCAATCAAGCAAAAGACATCAGAATATGGGCGGCTCCCGAGCTGTTTGAGATGATTATAAGCAACTTATTATCCAATGCTTTCAAATATACCCCCGACGAAAAAGGCATAACAATAACATTAAACGATCATGATAAGCACATAACAATAGAAGTCAAAGACGAAGGCGCTGGCATTTCGAAAGAAAAACAAAAATACCTGTTTACCCGTTTCGCTTCGTTCAACGAAGATAAATCGAAGCCAAGTACGGGAATCGGCCTTTCGATCGTAAAAGATCTGGTCGATAAACATTCCGGAAAGATCACGTTCGAGAGTGAACCCGGAAAAGGAAGTTCCTTTACCATCTGTTTGATGAAAGGCGTAGAACATTTTGATAAAAACACAGAGTTTATACAATCTGAACAATTTGAGAATACTGAAGAAGATGGGGGTATTCATCCAGACTCCGGAATCAGAAATACAAATAAAGAATATTCTATTTTAGTCATTGAGGACCATGCGGAATTAAGAACTTTCATCAAAACCATTCTCGAAAACGATTATACGGTCATTGAAGCTGATAACGGTATTGAGGGATTGGAAAAAGCCGAAAAGGAAAATCCTGATTTTATCGTCAGCGATATCATGATGCCTCACATGGACGGAATAGACTTATTACAACGTTTGAAAAGCAATATCAACACAAGCCATATTCCGGTAATCCTTTTAACTGCCAAAACCGCCATCGAGAATAAACTGGAAGGCTTGATGCACGGAGCGGACGATTACATAACGAAACCTTTCAGCGTTCAATACTTCCTGGCGCGAATAGGTAATTTACTGGAACAAAGGAAACGATTGCAGGAAGTTTTCCGCACCCGGTTGAATTTGCCGGAGAAAACAGAGAGCGGATCCGGTGAATCATTATCCGTCGGTTCCCAAGAGGAAATATTTATCAACAGGGTTATCGGACTCATCGAAAAACATCTGGATGAAAGTGAATTTACGATTGACGATCTGAGTGCATATGTGGGGATGAGCCGGTCTGCGGTCTTTAATAAAATAAAAAGTCTGACAGGACTTTCTTCATTTGAGTTTATCCGTGATGTCAAACTGAAAAAAGCAGCTCAACTGTTACAATCCGGAGAATATATGGTAAAAGAAGTATCATATATGATCGGTATTTCGGATACGAAGCATTTCACTAAAATCTTCAAGGCTAAATATGGAGTAACTCCACAGGAATATAAGAATCAAAGGAAACAGGAATAATCTGTCAATCAATGTGCCGATACGCCAATTAATCTCATTGGCACATCGACACATTATCTCATTATTATTTCACGATTAATTTAGAACTGAATTTATGTCCCGACTCTTCATTGAGATGAATGATGTAAAGTCCGGATTTCAAGTATCCGCATTCAACAGTCGTCATATTTCCGCTAAATCCTTTCCGGTAAATTTCTTTTCCGCTCAAATCGACAATATATAAAGCGTATTTGGTTTCTCCGGAAGCTCCGGAAAGTTCAACTGTAAAGTGTGAGCTTACCGGTTGCGGATAAATGATAATTCCATCCGCACGGTTTCCAGTGGAATAGTCAACTTCATCTATACCGGTCGCAGTTCCCGATTCGAAACATCCCAGATCCGGACGTAAACCGTTAAAGGATATTCCATCCATCACTGTCCCAGAGTCAATCAATTTGGTGTTTCCAGGTTTGATTTGCATAAAATTCACATCCGGCAAACTTCCGTCTGCCTTTCTCGGAGCATAAACACCCATTGTATCTATGCTTATATAATCCGATGCGGAAGTCATGAAATCACAGGTAGTTCTTTCTCCGCCGATCAACTGACAAGGGGCATATGCCGATTGACTGGTTTCTAATCCATCACATACGGCAACACTGTTGATTAATGTCAGTTTCTTGCCTGGAGCCAAGATCGTACCATCGATTTTATAGGTATAATGATTCTTATTCGTGAGATATTTACTTGAATATCCGGTACAATTAATCAATGTCATGCTTCCCACATTGTGATTTTGATCAAAACCTTTCATCAGGTTATTGAAAGCCAGACAACGTTTCATGATTACATTATGTCGTTTATCGTATGTACCGCTACCTCCCAGTTTAAATCCGTTACCGTTTCCTTTGGTTTCTTTTCCATCTTTCCAGAAACCGTTATTAAAAGCCCAACAGTTTTCCATGACAGTCAACATATCATCCGGAAATCCGCCATCGGCAGTTTCCGCCAATATACCGTCCCATCCGTCATCGGAATTATTCCAGGCACGGCAACCGTAGAAATAATTTCCTGTTCCTACTGTTAATTTCGGGGCAAATCCGTCAGCGTTTCCGTCTTCAGGATCCCTGTTGTAATAAGAATCACAGTTGATGATCTGATTATGCTCGGCCAGGTTCTTCAGTTGCAACCCCGTATCTTTATTTTCAAAGAAAGAACAATATTCAACAATGTTATGATGAGCTTGATGAATGCTATCCCTGACATCTATATAAACGCCTCCGGAAGGTTTGTTGCGTTCGATCAACATGCCGTTGTCACCCGCTCCTTTGATATCCAATCCATAAAAATGCCAGTAACTACCCGAGACACGGAAACCTTGGTTAGAGCCATCTAAAGGCATGGCTGAGAAATCAAGCAATGCTCGTTTTCCTTTTTCAGCGAACAAACAAATGGAACCACCACCGGCCTCTCCAATTTTATCAACATTGATTCGCGCAGTATATCCATAAACGCCGCTTTTCATATATATTGTATCACCCGGCATCGCCAAATCAATTGCTTTCTGAACAGAGAAAAAAGGCTTCTCAAGCGACCCGTCTGCTGTCAGGTCGTTGCCGTCAGACGCTGTATAATAAACTTTTGAGAGAGCGGTAATAAATGATATTTCTTCTCCATATACGGTTCCGACGCTGTTTGTTGCATAAGCCCGGACAAAGTATCGCGTAGCGCTTTTTAAATTTGCAATGGCGCTTGTAAACATTCCCAAAGCATTTACAGTGGATGTTTTAGTATCATCAACCGTAGGCATTCCCGTTTCATTCCAACATAATCCACTGGTTACAGGAGAATTTCCATCATCTATAATTGTCCCGTTTCCGATTGCTTTATAGGAAAGTACAGTTATTACGCCGGATGTCATAACAACCGGAAGCCGGATGCTTCCCGTCGTAAATGTCTCGATATTTCCATATCCGGTTCCTGCCTCATTGATAGCGTAAGCCCTGTAATAATACATAATTTCCGGTGTCAGACCGGTTATCAGACTTTGAAAAGTATCGGAATCCGCGTTGCCTTTCGTCTTATTGTCTTGCAAGGTCGGATTACCGTCCAGACTCCAACAAACACCTCGTTCAGTGACCGGAGCGCCTCCGTTATCGGTGATCACACCTCCGCTGACAGCTGTCTCTCCTGTGATATTTGATGCAGGAACAGTGGATATGACAGGAATCATCGCCGGTTCGGTAGTAAAAGAAACAATTTGTCCGTATCCTGTCCCCGCTCTGCTTCTTGCATACGCTCTCAGATATATTTTCTTTCCGGCCGGTAATCCTGACAATTCACTGGAAAAAATTCCGCTTCCCGACCCATTTAAAGTTCGATTGTCAGCGAGGAGAGGTATCGCATCCATGCTCCAGCAAACTCCCCGTTCCTGCACCAGTTTCGAACCTTCCGATCTTATTTCACCTCCTGACACAGCCGTATTTTTTCCTATATTCATAACATTTGATGTGATGACAACCGGCACTTCGCCCGAAGGAAATACCGCAATGGTTAAATTATCAATATCTGCATCTCCTCCGCTTTCATTGGCGATTTTTATCCTGTTAACAGACATCACGTTGACAGATATGATATTCACCTGATCTTTTACAGTCTTCAGGGTTTTGAATAATGTCCAATTGGCGCCTTCGTCCGTTGAAGTATAAATTGTCAGTTCTCTGTCACCACGTCCTTCATCAAAAACGACATCACTTACTCCGTCTTCAAGAACAGGAGTAATTACATAAGAACCATTTTTCACAAGCCTTAGATTATAAGGAGAACCATCCTTGATATAGAGTTGATTCGATCCTTTATAAGCTCCTTTATAAATCCACACGCCTTGCCCTGGAACCGGAATTTCCATATCCGATAAAGGATTTGTAGCTGGAAAATGACTTGTATCATTGAACGGTTGCATCCAATAAGTCATAGGTAGATCGGAAGAACGCATCGTAAATGTAACCTGGTCTCCGTAATTTACACCGGAGTTTGTGCTCACATACGCTTTGAGGTAATAGGTAGCACCTGGTATCAAGTCTTCAATAAGAGCTGTGAAATTATCAGTTGTTCCGGTCAACTCCACTTTATCCGAAAACACATCCGGCAATCCCGTTGTATTATAACACACTCCATAGTTTAAAATCGTAACATTTCCGTCAGAAACAATCGTCCCACCGGCCAGGGCGGTAGTTTGTGTAATATTCGATACAGGAATAGTCGTAACCGAAATTTCCTTGGCTCCGGCGCTTGTCATCTTAACATTATCGATATACACTCCGCCGTTTGAATTGGTTGAAAAACTGATGTACCTGACATCCGGATCGTTAATAATCACCTTTCTTTCCGTCCATTCGCCGGGTATTGAAAAAGATTCCACGGGAGCGCTCCAGGTGGCCATATCAACAGATGTCGATACAGTAATCGTTCGTCCTCCGCCAGCAGGTTTATTTACATGATAGCTAAGTATTCCGACTCCATTATCAAGTTTCGGTGAAATCAGTGCATTAACTTTATTCGCAATGATTAAGCTGTATATACCTTCCTGAGCATAAGCATTCGTTTGAATATTGTTTTTGGCCGTCGTCCATGTACCTGTTGAAGCGACAATCGGATTGGAATTATTGGATGCCGTTGCCCATTCCGCTCCCTCAAAACTTTCCGGCTTATAAGTATATGATTGAGCAACGGATTGAATAGAAATTAAAAACGATAAAAGAAGAGGCGTCATCAATGCCATCAATGATTTTATACAAAAACTAAATTTAGCCCTCATACGATTTGTTTTTAAAGTTGTTTTCATATGACAATTTTATATTTTTTATTAAGGTGTATGGAACGCCACATGTAAATCAATTATCATCACCTTGTGACGTAAATAATTGATTTACATGCTCTGTTTCATATCAGAATTTTCTTTTTTACCTGATTATTTTGAATGTTTTACTGCCGGTTACCGTACGTACGATATAAATACCACGGGAAAAACCAGTCATATCCAGATTAGTTGTTCCTGAAAAAACAAGCGTTCCCATGACATTATAGACTTCTATTTTTTCATTTCCAGGATTATCTATCATACCTTCAGTAAAAGATAGTGTTTCACCCTGAAAAACCGTATTGAAACTTGTAGCCGTACCGGAAAGCGAGATATAATACAGGTTGGACTCCCCGCTTTTTTTCCTGATCGTATAAGTGCCGGCCGGGAGATTCTCCACTTCTACTTTTCCTAAGGATATGGTTTTTACTCCTACCCCATTATCTATTTCCAAGGTCATTCCGTTTGAAGATTCATTGAAATAAAGAGAAAGATTCATCACAGCACTCGTTGTAAAACTCACGACGGATGAAGAACCCATTTTCAGGCAACAATTATAAACCGTACCGTTGACGGTAATGCTTCCCTTCGAATTGGAAGTACCTCCGGTAATGGTAAATCCGGAAGAGGTTCCTGTAGTAATCAGATCACACAAACCGCCGCCTATATTCTGTCCGATTCCAGGTTCTTCTTCTCCGTCCGGTTCTTCTTCATTACCGCCATTATCGTTCTCAATACCCTGTACGGAAATCAGTCCTGAAGTATAATTGGTAATCGCCTCCTTCAAGGGAAGATTGACATCCGACAAAACATCATCAATACTATTATTGAATGTCCATTGAAAATCTCCTCCGCCAACTCTGCCTGCATTAGCAGTAACAATATCTTTCACATTTTCAGGTGCATCCGGATGATATACATACATATCCTGACCGGTATCAAAATTGGTATAAGCAAAACCACCTCTCAAAGATTTTACAGTCGACGGAATTTGTTCTTCCCGCGAACTGACAAGATAAGCATCGAACTGAACCGGATTTTCCGTTTGATAAACAATGCTGTTCGAATTCTCAAATTGATTGTTGTATGCCTTAGTCATCCCTCCGTCCTGACCGGAGAATGTACCACCTTCCGTATATAGTCCTGTCACGGAATTATAAGTATCAGTTCCTTGTCCGGATATCATCATAGGACGATCGCTGTTCCTGAAATAATTAGCTTCAACAAAAGCTGAACTTTCGGTTGTATTTCCGATGCAATATTTGGCGACTCCGTCAAAATAATTATTGTAAATATGAGAAGTTGCATAATGTAAACGCGGATTCCGGGAATCCGAATGGTCGAACCAGTTATGATGGAAAGTCACATAGAAAGTAGGAACAGTTTCCGTAGAACCGCCGCAACCCATCGACTTGCCTGTTTCCCAAAAGTGATTGTATGAAATAGTTATATTTGAAGAGTTATATTTCATGTCGATAGTTCCATCTCCCTTTACCTGATCGGCATCAGAACCGGGAGCTCCGTAAAAAAAATCATTATTGTGAATCCAGATATTGGTATTATCCGTGTCCAGAGAAACAGCATCGTCCCCGAAAAGCATAACTCCGACATTCCTTATTTCAATACCTTTGGATCTCTTCATGCAAAAACCGTAACCATAAGCAGTCGCATCATCACCAATACCTTCAAAGGTTATATTTTCAATCATTCTTGTTGTATTGTTACTTCCTGTAAGTGAAATAAAATTACCATCTTTCAACCCGGTAATCCGCTCCCCTTTGATCAAACCAATCATGCGGATAATCAACGGCGTTTTGTCATATCCCCGACCATATTCCGCCAAAATATTCGTCAATCCGGTAACAGAAGACGGATTACCCTTGTCATTGTTGACATTACATGTAACGGTATTTACATTGTAAGCCGTCACATAAATGATCCTGGCTCCGCTTTTAACGACGCCATCTTCATTATATCCACCGGGAATTGTTCCTCCCGAAAAAGCAAAGCCTTCCCGAACATGAGGTTTAACAATCAAAACAGAAGAAGCTGCACTTTCGAATTCCGTTCCCGTTTTATCAACAGCTTTGACCGTTAACGTATAATTTCCGGCTTTCAGTCCAGGTACATCCGCTCGAAAATAGCCCGTATATTCACGAATCAATTGTTCATCGATTTTACGACCGGCTATGCCTTCTCCGGAATAATACACATTGTAACTCACCGCATCAACGACCGGTTGCCAGGTTAAATATACGGCTTCTAATGAGGCAGTCTGTTTTGTGATTGTAAGAGCATTGACCACTCCAAGAGAAGCCATCGACAATAATAAAGAAAAATAAAAAGTTCTCATTTTCATGGATTTTAAGCATTTAGTTGATACCCGTTGTCATTCGTAATTTTTAATTAACTGAAATCTGTTGCAATTGTAAGCAGAATTCCGTGATAGCAGGGGGGACAAACTCGTTTTTAACGGGGGAATAATTAATACGGACAACATTTATTGTGATTTTCATGTTTAGTGAAATTGAGAATATCCATTAAAATAAAACAAACTAATTTTATCACGCATGTACCAACGAATACTTCTCATTTTTTTAGTTTTAATTACAACAACAAATAGGTAAAAATGGAAATTTTTCCTAATAAAAGCAATCATAATGATTTTATTATTATTTTCGCAACGATTTTAAAAAATAAGCCTGTTTATCCTGTTCTTGTATTTTAGAACTTGTTTAACTTATCAACTGAATTGAAATGAGAAAA
>JAVBSK010000036.1:0-5814 GCA_031556755.1 Bacteroidales bacterium
ACTGGCGACAACTTATACCAAACAACTGATTGAAGATTACAGATATCCGGAAGCTTTACAATTGGCGGAACATTGGTTGGAAGTCAATCCGCACAGTGAATTAGGACTTCTTTATGCTACAAATCTCTCCTCCCAGATGAACGATTATAATCGCATCATTAAATATGCGAACTGGGATGCGGATATCAGACCGGAAAGAACCATTAATTCCCAAATTAAATTAGCTCAGGCGCATGCCATTATGAGTAATTATGACTTGGCATATGAGGTATTGACTCCCGTAGTCAGGAAAAATCCGTATCACAAACAAGTGATAGGTGCGTTTTCTCAATCCTGTGAAGATTATGGAAAAAATCTGATGAAAGGAAATGAACTCAAGCGGAGTGTCGTAGTATTGGATAGCGGACTTATTTATGATCCGGACAACAGATCGTTGAAATATATGAAAGGTCTGGCTTATGAAAAACTCCATGAGTATGATTCCGCCCACTATTATCAGTCTTTCTATGAACCTTCACCTTTGGAGTTGAAAGAATTTGAAAAACAATTGAATTATCTGAAAGTCAAGTCTTTGAAAAATGATGTCGGATTCTATCACCTGAGAAGCAGATATGCAGATGACTATAAAATAACGACAGTTTCTTCTGTAGAATACACCCGGTTGGAACGATGGAATACTTATTCCGGAAGACTCAACTACTCCGGAAGAAGCGACGGTAAAGGTCTGCAATTGGAACTGGGTTGGGGACATGAATGGACGCACGATTGGCGTACTCACTTCAGGGCTGGCGTTGCAAATAAATATTTCCCTTATTATACGCTCGGAGGTTCGGTCTTCAAATCTTTTAAAAAAGATTGGGAAGCTGAATTAAGTTTGAATTACAGAAGGACATATGACCATAAGAATTTATTGAGTGGTATCGTGGGAGTTGCAAAACAGATTGATCCGTGGTGGTTGAATGCAAAATTCAATTCATTGATTATGGATGGTAAGTGGTATTATAGCCTTTTCGGGCAAGCCCGTTATTATTTGTATAATCCCAGAAGTTATTTAACTGCTATGGGAAGTTTCGGTTCTGCTCCTGATATAGAGATTATTGAAAATGAGCTATATAATTCATTCGCAGTTACCAATTCGATGGTTGGCTTAGGTTGGTCTCACCTGATTAACGATAAAGTGACGGGCGGTGTGTTCGGAACCTGGCATACTTATCAGGGAAATCAGACGGATGAATATGGAAATAGCATTTATAGCAACTTGTATAATTTATATCTTCAGGTCAATGTCGGGTTCTAAATTGTTACTAAAAGTCGTTGTCATTTTGTTTTTTGTTTTCACGGCAGGTTATTCTTGTGATTCCACGTCTCCGTGGGGATATACCATTTATCATGCAGATGATGCTGCCAGTGAGAAATGGGGTATTTATTTGTTCAAACACCTTTCTAATCGCTCCAACAAGGGAGAACGGATTGTTCTTTGGGGTGAAAAGAAAGACAACTTCAAAAAGATTTTTGTTCAGGTAGATCCGGAATTGTCTTATGATTATTGTGTTGAAAACTCGAATGACCAACTCATTATCAAGGCAAAGACTGAAAAAACAATTATTTGGCTAATCTACCAGACAATGAGTTCTTTGTCTGTCAAAGACAAACGATTTGTGGCAGGTGATCTTCCGCCTGCGATCATTAATATACAAAATAATTATTGTGCTAATTTTGATTTTACGTATCGGGAGCCTCTTTTCAGTCCTAATCTGGATTTTGAATATGCCCAGATTGTTGGTACCAATATGCTCGAAAAGGATTGGGGAATTTGGGGACATAACATGAAACTTGCCTTGGGAAGCGATACAAAGAACCTGGTCTATGCTCACCAAAACAATGTGTTGAAGATGGATCAATACTGTTTTTCCAATGAAGAAACGTTCAATTTGATAGACAAATATATCTTTGAACATTATAAAGACGGAAGTGAAAAATCCGAACGTTTCATGATTATGCCTAATGATAATAATATTGTGTGTAATTGTGATTTGTGTTTGCAAAACGGAAATACGATGGAAAATGCGACACCTGCTGTTTCCGCACTCATTCAGAAACTGGCCAAAAAATATCCCAAACACCTGTTTTTTACATCTGCCTATCTGACGACTATGTCTGCTCCCAAGGAGCAATTACCATCCAATTGCGGAGTCATGATCAGTACGATTAATCTGCCCAAAGGAGTAGAACTGACGAGACAAAAGGAAGTAGATGATTTTATGAATATTCTCAACGAATGGAAAAAACGCGTTTCCAATATTTACATATGGGATTATGCTTCCAATTTTGATGATTATCTCACTCCAGTTCCTGTGCTTTACGGATTGAAAAAACAGTTAGCTTTCTATAAACAAATGGGAGTCAAGGGTGTTTTTTTAAATGCGAGCGGCTATGATTATGCACCTTTCGATGATCTCAAAACATATGTTGCGGCTGCGTTATTGATGAATACAAATTTGTCGATCGATGATCTGACCACTTCGTATTTCGATCACTTTTATCCTACATCAGGAAAAAAACTGAAAGATTATTACTTGTCTTTAGAAAAAAGACTGGAGAAAAATAACAAACCTTACAACTTGTATGGAGGTTTTCCTGAAGCATTATCTCTGTTTCTGGATATTGACGAGTTTATAGCTTTTTATAATTCACTGGATGCTCTGATTGCCGGAGCCGGAGAGGAAGAAAAAATGAGATTGGAGAAATTATCTGTTGCATTGAGCTATACAAGATTGCAGATTGCTTACAATCAAGGGACTAAATCAGGAGGTTTTGCAGATATAAATGATGACAAATCCATTGTAGTGAAACCTGAAATCAGGAAAGTATGGAATAAGTTGTCGTTGTTCAAGGATTATAAGAATCTTTCTAACTATAAGGAAACCGATGGAAGTCTGAGTTTTTATTTGAATAGTTGGAAAAGAATATTTGACATGTCGCCCTATAAGAGTCTTTTGATGGATGAAGAATTGTCATTTATATCCAAACCAGATCCTGAATATAAGAATGTGAATGTGCTCAACGACGGGGCATTCGGTTTCTCTGAAGATTATCATCAGGGATGGTTATTGAGTAGTTCCGATAACCTGATTGTCAGGTTTTCTTCCAACAACCTGACTGAAGCGAAAAAAATTACTGTCCGCTTCCTGTTAAATGACAGGCATCGTATTTACAGACCGGAAAGAGTGGAACTGTATAAAGGAGATGTAATGATCAGAAACCTGAAGCCCATCCAGAACGACGATTCCGGCATTGCAACTTACGGCGCTGATGTTGATTTCTCTGGTTCGGAAACATATATGTTGAAAGCTTACAGGAATAATAGTTACGAAAGGGGATCGATCGCATGCGACGAAATTCAAGTATATTAAATAAATACAGTAAATGAGAACATTCTCGTTAAAGTTTTTAATTCCTTTGATATTATTTTCAATATTCGTGTCTTGTAATATTGAAAACAAGAGAACTACGTTAGTCGTTCAGGATCCAGAACGTCATTATTATCCTATTATACAAGGACAAAAGCTGGAAATCCAATATAAAATCACCAACACAGGAAAGAATCCGTTGTTTATTACGGATATTATGACTTCTTGCGGATGTGTTTTGGTAGATAAATCCTCATTCAAAGCTTTGCCTGCCGGAGGATCCGGATTCATCATGATGACATACGACAGCAATAAAAATATTGGTTATGTGAAGCATTATGTAACCATCTATGCAAATTTTGAACAATCCGATAAATATGAATTAGTCTTTGACGTACATGTTGTTCCCGATGCACTTTATACCAAGGATTATGAAGAACTTTATAAGGAATACAAGGAAAAACACATGAATGAAAAAACAATGGTGGAAGGAGAAGAAAATAACTTGGGTTATTACATTGGAGAGCCTTAGCCGGATCTGAACAGAATCTTCATTGAATAAATTTCAGATATTCGGACTTCGATTATTGTTCCATCTTTATATTTTCTTGCTAGAATTTATCTTTAGTTAAATCAGCTTATTACAATCTTTTGAACAAAAAAAGTTTTCGTGTGTTCTATGTATTCTAAACAAAAAGAAGTAGACATGAGAAAATATATTTATTATTTTTTAGCCCTTGCATTTGCACTGGCGTCTTGTAGTAAAGGTGCAAAAAATGAAATTAAAACCGGAGACGTTCAAAAAGTTTCCGATGCATCAGGTGAAAAACTGGTTGTTGATACGACTTTGTCTGCCGTCCGATGGACGGGATTCAAACCAGGGGGAAGTCATCATGGAACCTTAGGAATTGATAACGGAGATTTATATGTGGAAGATAATGTTTTGAAATCCGGAACATTTACTTTGGATATGAACAAAATAATATGTGAAGACCTGTCGGATGCAAATATGAATGCTCAACTGGTTGGACATTTAAAAAGCGTTGATTTCTTTGATGTGGAAAAATATCCCCGGGGAGAATTTTCAATTACAAAGGTTGAAGAATTGTCAGAAGGAGCTGATACTCTCAATATCCGGATCAGCGGAAACCTGTCCTTAAAGGAAATTCAAAAAAACATAACTTTCGATGCTATTGTGAGAAAAGAAGGTGAATTATATGTTGCTACCACCCATCCGTTTTCAATCAACCGTACGGAGTGGGGTATCAACTACGGTTCAAAGAATATATTCAAAGATTTGAAAGATTCATTTATCGATGACCAGATAGAGATTCGTCTCAGGATTGTTGCTAAATTCGTCTGAATATTTTATTATCGGGAAAATATATTTAACTTTAGCATACGGAAAATAAACAATCCGTATGCTATTTTTTTATACAAATAACGCGAACTCCTATGAAACGAAATTATTTTTTTATTCTCACGACCGTTTTTTTCTGTTTATTTTCCTGTAAAAACAGGGAAGAAATCAAACCTTCCGCCGATTTTGTCCCTTTCGTTTCAGCGTATACGGGAGGTGTCATTTCATCCCAATCCGCTATTAGGGTACAGTTGACGCAGGATCTTCCCGCCGTGGAGCTTCATGCGGAAGTCAAAGATAAATTGTTCGAATTTTCTCCTTCGCTCAAAGGAAAGACTCATTGGATCAGCAACAACTGTATTGAATTTGTACCGGATTCGGGTGAGTTAAAACAAGGAACAGTCTATCATGCCGGATTCAAAATAGGAAAAGTAATCTCAATGGATGAAAAACTGGAGATTTTTCCATTTTCTTTCCGGGTGATTCCCCAGGATTACTCTGTAGAAATAGATGATTATTCGGTTTCTGCCTCTAACAACCAAGTGGTGAAAATATCCGGAAAAATAAAATTCAGTGATGTCGCCCGTTCGGATGATGTGAAGAAGATGATCAGTCTCAATGAAAAAGGAAAAAGTTCGTATGCTGTTACAATAGCCCAGGAGGGAAACGCTTCGATTTTTCCTTTCTCTGTCGATAATATAACAAGGGAAAAGACGGACAAAGAATTTGTTCTTCAATTTTCCGGAAAATACGTCAGTTCCGCTAAGAACCTAAAAGAAACAATCATTATTCCGGGAATGGACAAGTTCAGGGTGTTGTCTGTTAAGACGATAGAAGAACCCGAAAATGGCATCCGGATCTTGTTCTCCGAACCTCTTTCCGAAACGCAAGACATTCGGGGTCTGATTGATATTCCTGGGGTTTCCGACTATGTTTACCAGATATCAGGCAATAAGGTAACATTATTTTTTGAAAAAAAAGAGCTGAAAGAAATCGAATTGAATATCAGTGAATACATCAAAAGTTTTGAAGATAAACCTTTGA
>JAVBSK010000283.1:0-9836 GCA_031556755.1 Bacteroidales bacterium
GCCCGTTTATCCGTTTTGTTTGGAGATTCATTAAACAATACAACTTTAGTGAGCTACGATATAAAAGAAGGAATTCCTCCACAAAGTTCTGTAAACACACTCAATTGCGAAGCCCCTGATTCTATTCTTGTGGTATCCTGGGCGGGACAGGATGATTGGTCTGGACTGAAAAACTATACGATTTATATGTCGTAAAACGGCGGCGGATATTTAGAATGGATTAAAAATACCTCGGAAACAAGCGCCCGGTTTAAATGTACAAAGTATGATTATCCGGTTAGTTTCTTTTCAATCGCGACAGATAGCGTAGGTAATGTAGAACCTATGAAAACAATAGCTGATGCTATGACGCGATTCATGTATATTGATTCCATTCCGCCTGTTTCATCAGTTGCGAATTTGCCGGAGATACTTTATTGCGATTCGGTCGAAGTCCGTTGGAGTGGCCAGGATGATGTACATTCGGTAAAAGATTACACCATTTATGTTTCAGAAAACGAAAAGGACTATTTGATCTGGTTGCAGGATACTACCATTATAAAAGCTGTCTTTAAAGGTAAATACAACTCAAGTTATTCTTTCGTTTCTGTAGCTCGTGATAGCAAAAACAATGTGGAACGCTTTGATAAGTCAAAAGCGCAACAGATTTTTTTTACTGATTATGCTTCGTTTTCGATAGTATGCAAGGATCAAAACGGTGCGCCTCTGGAAGGAGTTGAAGTCAGTATCAGTAAAGGCGTTAAAAAGGAAACGCGACTGACAAATGCCCAGGGAATGACAACGTTTTCTAAGTTGGAAATCGGAGCATGGGATGTATATGCCTGGAATGCCGGATTTTCGGAACTCAATGAAATATCAACGCTTAAGGGAGGAGTCAATCAATCAGAATATACCTTAATTCCGGGGTGGTCGGAACGTCGTATTTCCTATAGTCAGTCCTGGGGACAACGAGGAGCCTATTCTTTTGCCGGTTTTTATGAGTTCGATGATTTGACTCTTGAAGAAGGAGTGGTTATTTCGAGTTGGGGAATCTCACATCTGGTGATCTGTGTGAGAGGTACGTTGAAAATGGGGAAAAATGCAGCAATCCGGGTTCGTAACGGATATTACCCGAATGCTCCGCAAAAAAATATTGCTCATATCACCGCGGAGAATCTGGCATCGTATGGAACCTTGTACAATGGGATCTATTTACTACCCAACATTTATGGTAAAGGGGGGAATGGAGGAGACGGAAGCGATGGAAGACCGGGAGGACAAAAGTATGTATATAGTCCATATGGTACGTCTTATTATCTCTACGGCGGCGGTGGTCACGGCGGTGGCGGTGGCGGTGGCGGCTATGGCGGCGGTATTGGAGGTAGAGGAGGTGAGGGTAAGAATAATCCCATTGTGGGAAAATACCAGGGTTATGATGGAAAAGCAGGAACAGATAATGGAGGAAAAGGGGGGTATGCCGGAGCTGATGATATTCTATTAACAGGCGGAGGCGCTTTGGATGAAGGAGCATCCCGTACTGTATTTCTGAGTCCGGGAGGTGGCGCCGGTGGTGGCGGTAATGGTGGATATGGAGGTAATGGCGGATATGTTGATGATCCTATGATCCGTGCCGCTGGTTTTGGTCTCAGTGGAAACGGAGGCGGCGGCGGCGGTTACGGGGGCGGAGTCTTCACCATTGTCGCCAATAAGATCATATTCGAAGAGGATTCGAGACCACACTTTTTAGTTAGCGGACAAAAAGGAGGTTTCGGTGGAGATAACGGGTATACTTCGGCGAGTAATGGACAGGATGGAGCCGGAGGTCTTTTGATCATTCATTCAAACGATTATATTTCCCAACCGGAACACTGGTCGTTGGGAAGTGAACTGTTTGAAAGTCCGGGAGGCAAGCTTACGGGAAATCCTCAGAAAGTTCTCTTGTTGCCGCTTCCGGAAGGATTCCATACACAAACGGATCATGTTGAGATCAATCAACCTGTGGTTTTTACTGTGCCTGAAGGAATTGTTATTCACAAAGCAGCGTTCGGATCAGACGTCCGTGTGATTGATATGGCAGGTTGGATGGTGAAAGAAACGAAGGTTTCTTCCGATCCGGTTGAGATATCACTTTCCCCGGGAGTTTATATTGTCCGGATCAATGGAAACAATACGAAGGTTACAATCAGGCAGTAGGTCGGAAATAAATCCCGCTTCGCGTAAAGAACTACAGTGGCGGGGTTTGCTTAAGCCTTTTTGTGTATAAAATAATATTGAATGAATTTAAAAGAATTATATTTTTTGATTCTACATTTAAAACATTTAATATCTTTGCGAGGTCTTCGTCTTCATCAGAAGACAAACATACTATAAGAAAGTGTTTATTTTATTTTTGTTAGGAAATCTGACAGTTTCACAAAGCACAGAAATAATAATCAACACACTCATCACCTATTCGGCATATCCTATTCTTCATAGAAAGGGCGGTTTGATGTGTGGGCTTGTTGGCTTATTATGTCTTGTTTTGAATTTTGTCAAGAGATTCAAACAGATAATAAACTAACAATCCCACACTTTCTTCTTTTAAATAATCCGCTTTCGGGGATTGGGGTGAAATTAAAAATATAAAAATTTATGAAACGCCTTATCAATGCTTTTTTATTTACCGCTTTGCTGGTATTCCTATTATCGTCTTGCGCTACGCCTGGAAATAAAATTAAAACTGTTAAAACCTTGGGTATCACTTATACCGGAATAGTCCAACAACCTTTATTAGTTGATTTGGAGGTGAAAGAAACAAAAGTGACAGGTATGTCTTCCGGAAAATACAACGGCAATATAGCTTCATTCGCTATTGATAATACCAAAAATGCGGCTGTAGAAGAAGCTTTAAAGAATGCCGGAGATGCAGATGTTTTGGTTGAACCCAAGTTTGATATCAATATAAATGGAACAATAATAACAGTAGTCGTGAAAGGCTACCCGGCATTTCACCGGAACTTTAGACCTGCGACTCAGGAAGTGTCCGATACTTCTAATGTGAACATCGTCCAGGATGTAAAGATATATGAACCAGTTCAAAATAATAGTACTATAAACTCCGCTAATAATAAAAAGAAAAAATAAAGAATATTGTTTTACTATTTAAAATTTAGAAAATGAAAAAGTTAAGATTTTTAGGATTGATGTTGGCAATGTTAGTTGCAAGTGTGTCTTTTGTCGGTTGTAGCGATGACGATGATGATGTAGTAGATGACCCTAAATCTATTGTAGGGACTTGGGAAGAGGTTGATATTGACATTACTTTTCAATTTAATGCTGATGGTACTGGAATGCTGAAAGATAAGTCAGGAACCTCGAACTTCAAGTATACTTATTCATATAGTGATGAAATATTAAAACTCTGGTACGTAAATTCGACCACTGTGTATAACTATTCAGCGCAAAGAACGGGAAACACATTGATGCTTACTCGCGATGGTTCTGTTTATGTCTGTACGAAAGTTAAATAATTATATCTTACTATCGTGTTACGTATTCTGTCTCTTTTAATCTGTTTGTATTCAGGAATCACTATGTCGAATGCAATCATCGCTTATCCTAAGAAAATAAGCATTGAAACTATAACCGGAGAACAGGTAAATATTACGCTGAAAGGAGATGAATATTGTAAATGGGCTATTACTGAGGATAATTATGTATTGTTACCTGATTCCTTAGGATGGGTGTATGCAAAAGAAGATAGGGATGGCTATGCCGTCCCTTCTTCTTTTCGATTGTCCGTAGAAAAAAATTACACTAAAGAATTAAAAGATTTTCTTTCCAAACAAAACAAAAAAATCAAACCTAAACAGCAGACTCCTGATACAGAACCGGTTCTTAAGGCTATTGGAAAAACGTCCGTAACGGGAACCCGGAAAGCGCTTGTTATATTAATGTCGTTTAAAGATTTGGAATTTACAAAAAATCGTCAGGATTTTGAGGCATTGTTTAATCAAGCAGGATATTCGGTGGATGGCGCTATGGGAAGTGTTCGCGATTATTTTATTGAGGTATCCTACGGACAACTCAATTTTACCTGTGATATACTTGGTCCATATAAGGCGCAGAATAATATGGATTATTACGGAGGAAATTCTGTGCAAGGAAGAGATAAAAATCCGATGGGATTGTTCAGAGAGGCTGTTCAATTTGCCTCTAAAGAGATTAATCTGACCGATTATGATGCAAATCAAGACGGATATGTTGACAATATACACCTCATTTTTGCCGGTTATGGGGAAGAAGCTGGCGCTCCTGCTTCCGCTATCTGGTCGCATGAAGCTACGTTTCCGGAGATTGTAATACAGGAAGCCAGGATAAACAGCTATTCCTGCGCTCCGGAATTAAGAGGAAACAAAGGAAACGGAATTTCCCGTATAGGACCTCATTGTCATGAAATGGGACATGCCCTTGGTGCTATGGATTATTATGATACGGATTATGAAACAAATGGTAATTTTGAGGGAACAGGCCAATGGGATATCATGGCTTCCGGGAGTTGGAATGATGATGGAGTTATTCCTGCCGGCTTTAATCCATACGTGAAAATATACGATTTCGGATGGACGGTTCCACAATTCGTATCTCCCGGTGATTATGTGTCTTTACAGCCATCCCTTCTTTTCAAAGATCAGATTTATCGGATCGATACTCCTGTCGATGGAGAATATTTCTTATTGGAAAACAGACAAAGAACCGGATTTGATAAAGCGCTTCCAGGAGAAGGATTACTCATATACCATATTCATAAAGATATTGAACATTCCTTTCAGGGAAATAATATAAATACAACACATCCGCAGAAGTGTTACATAATAGCTGCTTCTTCCGATAAATCAGTTCCCAATGCTTCTCCGTCTTCCTACGGAAATATCAATAGCGCTGGATGTCCTTTCCCCGGAAGTCTGACTAAAACTTCTTTTAATGATAAAACTATACCATCCGCGAATTGCTGGAATGGACTTGCAAGTAATGTGAATTTATCACAGATAAGCTTACATGAGGATCAAACAATCACATTCTATTCCGGAATGGAGGAAGAGAAAAAAGTGGCCTGGTCGTATGGCTTTGAGGGGGAAAATCCTCTCTTTTCCTGGGAAATTCTACAAGTAGAAGGTAATGTCCAATGGCAACATGAGATGATTGATAAAGCTAATTTTCCAATTCTCAAAGATGAATTGACTCCTTATGCAGCAGAAGGTAAGGGCTATGTTTCTATGAAAGCCAAGGCGTTGTCATCTGCTGTTGTTAATTCCAGTTTACTGATATTACCGGAATTACCGTTGGATGGGATTAACAATACTTATGAACTTTCATTTCAATATCAAAACAGAGATTATTTTAGTAAAAAAGGGAAATTGTCAGTCGTTTATAGAACCGAATCTTCCGATGAATGGTTTTCGATCGCCGAATACTCGGATTTATCTTCGGATTGGATTCTAAAAAAGATATTGTTACCGGATATTCCGAAAGAGTATCAACTGGCATTGAAAGGAGAACTATCTGCCGGAGGGATTTGTGTGGATGATTTACAGTTGTTGAAAAAGGAAAAGGGACAATCGAATGTCTCGGGTATTAAGAATTCAGATTGGAATATTTATTATGACCAACATGAAAAAGCTATTTGTTTTTACAGCGATAAACCCGATATCGTAGTTGTTTATAATGTCTTTGGGCGAAAATTAATGGAACAACGACTGATATACGGAACGAATTATCTGAGATTATCTTCCGGAATTTATATCATTTGTATCAATAATGAAAGAATAAAATTTATCGTGAAATAAGATTTTTTCATTAGCGCATCTGCATATTTTCAAATTGACACATTATATTATTAATTTCTAAAATATCAATTATGACAAAGAAAATTTCAAGTTTAAACTGGTTTATGTTTGCGGCATTGTTTTTCGTCGCATTTTCATTCGTATCGTGTGAAAAAGACGAAGAGGGTGAGGATAAAGGCTCTGTGAGTAAATCCGATTTGTTCGGGACGTGGCAATCTACTTATCAGAAAGGTTGGGTGGAATTGAACGGAAAAAAAATAGACGGAGAAGAGTATGAAACCGATCATTTAACATTGACTTTTTATGAAGATGGCGTACTTGAGTCCATCGAACAATATGAAGAATCTTCCTATGCAACCACCGGAACATGGTCGCTTGCCGGAAATGTTTTGTCCGTAACAGATCATGAGGAGGAGTCTGATTCAGATCAAATCGGAGCTACGTATAAAGTATTAAAGCTGACTTCAACGGAATTAGTGTTATTTCTTTTGGAAGAGTTTGTTGAAGATGGTGTTAAGTATAAAGCTTGTGGAGAGATAACTCTTAAGAAAATAAATAGCCCTAATCCCAGGGTGGATGTTGAAAATATTTCCCTGAATAAAACCCAACTCGCATTTTCTTTCGTTGGAGATTCCGGAACATTGATTCCGACGATTATGCCGGCTAATGCTACAAATAAATATGTTAACTGGACGTCCAGTAACCCTGATGTTGCAATGGTTGATAACGGAGTCGTAACTGCTGTCGGAGAAGGAACGGCTACCATTACGGTCACATCTGTCAGCGGACAAAAAACAGCCACCTGTGCAGTAACGTGCAATATTGAAGAAGAGCAACCGGTTATGGCAGCTAATTTAATCGGTATGTGGGCAATGATCCATTCAAAAGGATGGGAAAAAGAAAATGGAATAGTTGTAGATTCTTGGGATAGGGATGTTGAAGAAGAAGATTGGGGGATAACCACTTTCAACAATGACGGAACATTTATAGACACGTGGTTGTACGAGGATGAAGTCTATTCTAATGAAGGTACTTGGTCGATTAAAGGAGATAAACTTACACTTAAATATGTAAATGAAGAAAATGATGAAGAAACGGTGGTAACCATATTAAAACTGACCTCTTCTGAATTAGTTATATCTTTCTCTTATGTTGATATTACTTATGAAGGATATCAAGAATCTACATTGCATAAAATCACTCAGAAACAGGCTTCAATGCTACGTAGCAATATCAATCATATTTCAAAAAAAGTAGAAAGAAAATCCATTTGGAAAGGGAATCTAAAAACGAGATAATGTTTTTCCGATTGTTTGTACTTACCGACTTTTTGCTACTTTTGCACGAGGGTATGAATCATTCGGGTGAAATTTTGTAAAGAAAATAAATGGTGGTTTCCGAAAAGCCGTAAAACAGAGTAGGAGAAATTAAACAGATTATTGAAATGAAAAATCTAAAAAGAATTTTTATCGCATGTGTATTGGTAGGTTTAAGCATGGGCGCCAACGCTCAGTTGACTTATGGAATCAAAGCGGGTTTTAACGCTTCGACAGTTACCGGATTTAAAGATCTTACAGATGATGATATGGATGTTACTTACAGGCCGGGATTTCATGTTGGAGTTGCTGCCCAATACATGTTTGCTCCTCAGATGGGAATTGAAACAGGTTTGTATTATTCAACTTTGGGTGTAAATTCAAAAACAGAAGAGAATGGGAATAAATTTGAAATGAGTTTTAGTCCATCATATCTTCAATTACCGATTGCTTTTATTTATAAAATAGGAGTAGGACAAGATTTATCTTTTTATCCTTCTTTAGGTCTTTATATGGGTTATGGTATTGGAGGTAAATTCAAATCAGAAATCAGTGGTCAGGATGTTCCCGAAGGTATTAAAGATATGTTGAATTTTGAGTACGATTTTTTTGGAGACAATGTAAAAACAAATCGTTTTGATTTAGGAGCCACAGTTGGCCTTAATCTTCAATATTCCAATTATACTATTGGTTTAGGATATGACTATGGCTTTATGAATATAAATAGTGAAGACGTAAAAGATGATGAAACAGGAAAAAAATTAGATGATTGGAAAAACGGGAATATCAAAGTTTCTGTAGGTTATTTCTTCTGATTTCCTTCAACATAGGATATAATTTAATCAGAGAGGCATGGAGAACTGTGGAAAATTAAATTCCAGGTTTTTCATGCCTTTTTTATATAGGTTGTTATCATTCAGCCGCATAGCGGATGAATTTTACCGGATATTGTTCGTTTTCTTCCACATCTCGTAATTTTTCAACACCTTGAGGCCATCGTCATTATACCAAGAATATCCGTTCCGACGCTCGTGACCGATCTGGTCTATGGAATAAACAATTACCCCGTCCCTGTCGCAAAAGAACGGTTTATTGGAATCTAATTCATAGAACCTGGCCCAAAGAGGCGGACAGTCCGTACAAGGAACCATTTTATAGTCTTTCTTACCCTCTTCATTGGTAAAATATTCTTTTTTGATTCCTTCGACACTGGAATTCTCGAACCATTTCACGGCAGCCTTCACCGCCTTGATTACCTGGGGAGATGGATTGGGAAGTGACATGAGTAGCAATACGATATTGTCGGACTCCAATCCGCTCAGGGACGGTAACTCGTAAGCACGGGCTTTCGAAGGAAGAAGCGTTTCCCGACTGTGTTGAGCGCACCATACCGTGAGCGTTCCGTCTTGTATGACCTGCGTATTCAAAATACATTCTACCCCTTTGTCAAAAGCTTTTTGAGCTCTTTCGCAATAATTGTCTGGAACAAATCCGTAGGGAGCTTTTTTTTCATAGATCTTACGCAGTAGTTCCATCACATTAATCATCGCATTGTCGTTGTAAGTGATATCTACATAATATCCTTTCGGACGTGGATAGAACTGAGGCCACCCTCCATTATTGTATTGGGCTTCAAGAAGATAATTGATTCCATCCAGGACAGCCTTTTTGTAGCGTTCGTCCTTGTTGAATTGGTAGACATTGGATAAAAACGAGATCTCCGTAACAGTAGCGCTGTTGTCTATAGTACTTTCGTTTACATTATCCTTTTGGGCGATGACTGCTTTTTTTTCTTCTTCAGAAAGTTCCGCAGGCATGTAAATATTCTTTGGCCAACCACCTGTCGTTTGCTGGTAAAGCAGTAAATTTTCAGCGATTCGGACAGCTTCACGAGTTTGATAAAAAGCCGTATCAAGTTTAGAAGGTAATTTAACCCAATCTTTATATTGCTGTTTGTCCTTATAAGAAATTTCCTGTTGAGCGAAAGCGCTGATGAATAGGATATTCAATGAAAAGAAAAGAAAAAGTGTTCTCATTTTGAATTATTAATGTAAATCAGTAGTTGAATTTATGAAAAGAAGCAACCCGTTGGGCGCAAGTAACAAAATAGATATTATTAAATAAAACCCGGTAAAATTAATAAGAATTATTTTGACAAGAGTGGAAATCGCAAAAAAAATCATCAGTCCGATTAGTTTAGAGTTCTATCGGTTAGATATTTGGGAATTCTGACGAATGTTTGCTTATCAACAATAATTACTATCTTTGACACACTTATTAATACATCGTATTATCATATGAAAGCAAAACTTTTTCTGCTGTTTCTTTGTGTGTTTCAATCAGTCACCATATTTTCCCAGGAATATAAACTGGTTTGGAGTGATGAGTTTGATTACGAAGGTGCCCCCGATACTTTGGTGTGGAGACATGAAAACGGTTTTGTCAGAAATGAAGAACTGCAATGGTATCAGTCTGGAAACGCTTATTGCCAAAATGGAATCCTGACCATCACAGGAAAAAAAGAGCAAGTGCATAATCCGAGGTATGAAGAAGGAAGCCGTAACTGGAAGAGAAACAGACCCTGTGCCGAATACACATCCTCTTGTCTCAAGACTGTGGGAAGCAAAGAATTCCTTTACGGACGGATCGAAGTGCGCGCCAAAATACCGACTGCTTCCGGTTCGTGGCCGGCCATCTGGACCTTAGGAAATGCCAT